>JAQGOC010000118.1 GCA_028293805.1 Gammaproteobacteria bacterium | reverse complement strand
CACAGGCTTTCGTCATCGAGAAGGACAGCAAGAGATTTCCGAAAACCGGCGGATGGGGATACGCGCTCTTCAACTACGAAGCCGCGTCCGACAAGTTCATGGCCGATCCCAGCCCCTCGGACTGCGGGCACTCGTGCCACATGGCCGTGAAGGCGAAGGACTACATCTTCCACCCGTACCAGAAGCGTTGAAGCGCATACAGAGATCTGTGTGAGCGCAGTTGCTTGCGAACCATCAGTAGGGTCCCGGGTCTCTGACCTCGAGCGCACAGCGTGCCTTTGAGTGCCAGGGGAGCCCTCACCTCAGCAGACTACGACGTGGATGCTGCCCCCGCAGCACAGTTTTATCCGGCGATTCGCACTTACTGGCCCGGTCTTCCCGACGGCGCCCTACAGCCGGCATATGCGGGCTTGAGGCCCAAGATCTCCGGTCCGGACGAGCCATCGGCGGACTTTGTGGTGAGCGACCCGGATAAGCACGGCTGCGCGGGACTCATCAACCTGTTCGGCATTGAGTCGCCCGGACTGACAGCCTCGCTGGCACTCGGCGAGATATGCGCACGCCTGGTGCGCGATTAGGCGCGGCGCGACTTGACCGGCTTCGCCCCGGAGGCGGCCAATACGGCGTTACTGCCCTCGAGGATGTCGCGCCTTACCGCGTCTCGCGCTCGTTTCGGATCCCTGTTTTTAATCGCCTGGAGGATCTCGTCGTGATGCTCGTTGAGCATCCTGCCACCGCGCCCGTAAGCATCGGAGATAAAGGGGCCCGCGCGCATCCACAGCCGCCGTAGAACGCCGCGCAAGATAGGCGCCTGACCGATGAGGGCGAGTTCGGCGTGAAAGGCCTGATTGGCGGCAGTGCCGGCGGCGTGGTCGCGTTTTTTGATGGCGCGCTCATTCTCCTGCAGGAGCCTCGCGAGGTTCGCGATATCGTCCGGGGTCGCGTTGCGGGCGGCCTGCTCAGCAGCCAGGCCCTCGAGCTCCATGCGAATGTTGCGGATCTCGATGTACTCCGTCGCCGAGATCGACGGAACGCGGATGTCCCGCGCGTTGCGCATCACCAGCGCCTCGTCGTTGACCAGGCGCAGCACCGCATCACGGACGGGGGTAATGCTGGTGCCGAGCTGGTCGGCGATTTCGGCAATTCGGATCCGGTCGCCGGCGTGCAGTGTCCCTTTCATGAGCGCGTCCACCAGCACCTCGTAGGTCTGCTCGCCGAGGTTCCCGGTCTTAAGAGAGGTCAGCTTAACGCTCACTGTTGTCTTTCTCGCGCCATGATCGAAGGTTGTCGGGGCAGAACCACCGCTGTCAAATGCGCGCGCACTCAAAAGAACCGGCGCCGGTCGCGTAGCACCTCGCGCGCAGCGTTGTGCCCGGCGACGCCCATGACCCCCCCGCCTGGGTGGGTGGAGGCACCGCACTGGTAGACCCCCCGGATCGGGCTACGGTAGTCAGCGTACTTTGGCGCGGGGCGCTGCACAAAGATCTGGTCGAGGTCGAGATTCCCGTGGAAGATGTTGCCACCCGGCAGCCCCACTAGCGACTCCAGGTCCGGCGGCACCATGATCTCATAGTGGACGATGAGCTCACGCACGCCGGGCGCGAACGCTTCCCAAGCGTTCAATACCGCTTCATACAGCGCCTCGCGCCGGCCGGTACCCCAGCCGCCCTGGAGGGCGTACGGCGCATGCCCGCCGAAGATATTGACGACATAGAGCCCTTCCGGGGCGAGGGTCGGGTCCTTGAGCGAGGGGACCACCACCGTGAAGTATGGCCGCCGCGAAAACGCGCCGTACTTAGCGTCGTCATAGGCGCGCTCCAGGTACTCTACACTGGGCGTCACGTGCATGTAGGGCGGGTGGGGCATGCCGCTCGTGGATGCATCGAAAGCAGTGTAGTGAGGCAGGTCGCGCAGCGCGAGATTCACACGGAAGGTCGAAGACTTGGTGCGGTAGGTGCGAATGTGCCGCAAGAAGTCCGCTGGCAGCTCCTCGGGCGGGGTTAGGTCGAGAAAGGTCGTCTTAGCGTTGGCACCCGAAACCACCGTCCGTGTCTCGATCACCTCGCCTGTGAGAAGCTCTACACCGCGTGTCGCGCCCTTCTCCACCAGAATCCGCCGCACGGGAGCAGTGGCGCGGATCTCTACGCCGCGCTCGCGGGCGGCCGCCGCAAGTGCACGGCTGACCGAGCCCATGCCACCCTCGACGAACCCCCAGCCCCCGGCGCTCGCGCCCTCCCCCATCAGATGATGCAAGAGCACGTACGCGGTGCCCTGACTCATGGGGCCGGCGAAGTGACCAATGCCGCTGTAGTAGCTCAAAATCGCCTTGATCTCGTCTGACTCGAACCAGTCATCGGCGTAGTCCTTGACGCTCATGGTCATGATGTCGATGAGATCGTAAATGCCCTCGCCGCTTAAGCGGACCTCGCGCGCGAGCGCCAGGAGATCGGAGGCCGAGCGCAGCGAAAGCGGACTCAGAGTCGGCGGAGTCAGCCACAGGAGCCGCCGGAACGCATTCGCTACAGCGTTGAGCTTCGCGTCGAAGGCGGGGTAGGCCTTGGCATCGGCGGCCGAGAAGCGCCCGATCTCGGTGACGGTGCGCTTCACATCGTTCCACCACATCAATTGCGAGCCGTTCTCGAAGGGGGTGAACAGGCTATCGTTGGGCAACAGGCGATAGCCGTGCCGCCGCAGCTCGAGGTCGTTGATGATCTTCGACTGCAGCAGACTCACAATGTACGAGTAGCGTGAGACCTTGATGCCGGGCCACAGCTCGAATGTACGCGCCGCGCCACCAACATCATCACGCTGCTCGAGCACCAGAACCTTGAGCCCGCCGCGTCCCAGGTAGGCGGCGCACACGAGGGCGTTGTGACCCGCGCCGATAACCACCGCGTCGTACTTCGTTGCCAACGACATCGTTCTTTTTTGGTTTACCTGCCTAGCTAGAGGCGTGCTTGAATCCTGAAGAGGTTAGGTTCCGCCCCGCGTCGCACGCGGCGAGGCGGCGAAACCGATGACGCCGGCGGCCACTGCGGCTGCAAGCAACAGCAGTATGGCAGTCGTGTAGCTGCCACTAAGGTCATAGAGGTGCCCCGCTACCACTGGTGCAATGAGCAGCGTGAGGACCACGAAGAAGTACCAGACTCCGTAGCCGTACGAGAACGTGGTCTCCCCCACTCGATGTTTGAGGAGGGTGGTCCAGAAGATGTCGCAGCCACCAATGGCCGCACCGAAACAAACGACATGCAACACCAGCGCCGCGCCGGAGCCGGTGTGCGCGAACACTAGCAGGCTCACGATGCCGCTGGCGAGCAGCGCATGCTCGAGGATACCCACCGCCGCGAGACTCCAGCGGTCGGCGAGCCAGCCAAGCCCCAAAGTGCCGAGGGCCGCAAACGCGGCTGTGGACCCCAACGCCCATGAGGCCCAGCGCGCCGTGATGCCCGCCTCCTCCACCAGCGCCGCCTGGTGCGCGAGCGTCCCTGAGTAGACAAACCAGCAACACACTGTGCCGGCCACGATAACCCAGAAGAACGCAGACGTGAAAAGCTGCCGGTAAATGCTCAAGTCATTGGAGGCTGCTTTCGAAACGGCCTCACCGCTCGAAACCTGCGGCACCAACTTGCGGTCGCGCGGAATCACGAGTAATGCCGGAACGAGTCCGACGACGAACATGCCGACCGCCACCATCACCGAAATCGCGCGCCAGCTGTAATGCTCAAGCAGCACTCCCCCCAGCCACGAAAGCACCAGCCCGCCCACGTGCCAGCCCGACCACGCGACCGCACAACCCAGCGCGAACCGGTGCCGGAACCAACGCGCCACCAGGATTGGGATGGTGACAGCATAGAGCACCTTACCGAGACCCATGAGCGCGCGCAGAAAGTACATGACCGCAAGTGAGGATGTCATCGAAAAGGCGAGCAGGCAGGTCGCCTCGATGATGACGCCCGTGGCGAGCACGGTCCGCGGTCCGAAACGACGCAGCAGCACACCGCCCAAGAGCGCGATCGGGGCGGCCAGCCAAAAAGTCGAAACCAGCCCGCCGGTGGCGGCACGCGACCAGTGAAAGGTCTTGGTAAGTACTGGCACCAGCAGCACGAAGTAATACAGGCCGCCGCCGAAGAGCATGAAGCCGCTTAAGAAGAGCGCACCGAGCACCGCGCGCCCGCGCGACAGAGTCGACGGCGAGCTCACCACAGTTGGTAGCGTGTCCTCCCCGAGGTGCGCGTCAGCCACGGAGGCGCACACCGGTAGGATCGTAGAAGGGCTTCAGACTCGCGCACGCCGGCACGCGCGTGCCGGCGATGTCGATCTCGTAACGGCGGCCTTCGATCCAGCGCGCATCCGCACCTTTCGGGATGCGCGTGTAACCCAACCCCACAGAACGCCCGAGCGTGTAGCCGAAGGCGCCGGAACTGATGCGCCCCACCGGCTCGCCGTCCCGGTAAATCACCTCATCGTGAAAGAGGAGCGGCGCTTCGTCCTCGAGCGCGAAGTTGACTAGTCGCCGGGTGAGCCCTTGTGCCCTTTGCGCCTCGAGCGCGCTGCGTCCGGTAAAGTCGACAGGCTTCTTCCAAGCCACCGCGAACGCAAGACCGGCCTCGAGAGGCGTATCTGCCGGCGACAGGTCGTGACCCCAGCTGCGGTAGGCCTTCTCGTGCCGCAGCGAGTCGAGCGCGTGGTAGCCAGCGAGCTTCAGCCCTAGATCCGATCCCGCGTTCACCAGTCGATCGAAGACGTCAGTGACGAACTCAGTGGGCACGTATAGCTCCCAGCCGAGCTCGCCTACATACGTGAGGCGGATGGCGAACCCGCACGCGTAGCCGATCTCGAGCTCGCGGCAGCTGCCGAAGGGAAAGGCGGCGTCGGAGAAGTCGGCCGGCGAGACGCGTTCCAGGAGTTCCCGCGAGCGCGGCCCCATGACGGCAAGCATGGCAAACGCAGAGGTGACATCGGTAACGGCCGCAAAAGCGCCTGTTTGAATGCTGCGTTTGAGAAGACTCAGGTCCCGGTTTTGCGAGGCCGCAGGCGTGAGCCACAGGAACCGCTCGGGCGCGAGGCGCGTCACGGTGACGTCGGCCTCGATGCCGCCACGCTCGTTCAGCACCTGCGTGTACACCGTGCGCCCGATGGGCACGTTGAGATCGTTGGCGCAGAGGCGCTGCAGCTCCGCGAGCGCGTCCCTGCCCTGGATCTCGTACTTGGAGAACGAGGACAGGTCGAAGAGCCCCACCCCGTCGCGCACTGCACGATGCTCCTCCGCTACATAGGCAAACCAGTTCTGCCGGCCGTAAGAGTAACGGTACTCCGGCTGGACGCCCTGCGGGGCGTACCAGTTGGCACGTTCCCAGCCGGCGACCTCGCCAAAGCAGGCGTTGTACGACCTAAGCCGGTCGTGCAGTGGTACGCGACGCACTCCCCGCGCGGACTCGGCCTGACGGTACGGCCAGTGCATGGCATACAGCAGACCCAAGCTCTCGCCGATGCGCTCCTTGAGGTAGTGCTCGTTCATCTGAAAGCCCTGGAAGCGCGCGATGTCGACTTCCGAGAGGTCCAGCGTCGGGTTGCCGGCGACGATCCACTCGGCAATCGCTTTTCCGGTGCCGGCTGAACTTAACACGCCGCCCGAGTTAAACCCGGCGGCGACGAACAGACGCTTCACCTGGGGCGACTCGCCCAGGATGAACTTGTTGTCCGGCGTGAAGCTCTCCGGTCCGTTCATGAAGTGCACGATGCCGAGCTCCGAAAGCAGCGGCACCAGCTCCGCGGCGGCCTTGTAGGGGCCTTCGAAATGCTCCCAGTCCTCCGGCAGCTGTATGAATTGCTGGTCCTGCGGCAGGCGCTTGACCGGCAGCGCCTTGGCACGCGGCTCGAAGCAGCCGGTGAGGAGCTTGCCCGCATCCTGTTTGATGTACACCGTGCCGTCCGGATCGCGCAAGATGGGCAGCGCTGGGGTGATCTGCGGGGAGGCCTCCGTGACCACGTACATGTGCTCGGCAGCATACAGAGGCACCGGCACCCCGATAGGCGCGCACAAGTCACGCGTCCACAGGCCCGCGCACACCACCGCGACCTCGCAGCCGATGCGCCCGGCCGCGGTGCGCACCGCCGCTATGCGCCCCTTCTCAACCTCGAAGCCCTCGACATTTATCCCCTCCAGTATCTTCGCGCCGCCACGCCGCGCGCCGGCAGCCAGTGCGGCCGTGGCATCGACAGGGTTCGCCTGGCCGTCATTCGGAACATAAATCCCGCCGATGATGGCGCGCTCATCGATCAGCGGATGGAGTTTCTTCGCCTCGCTTGGCGTGATCGGATGGCTCTCGATGCCGTAAAGCACCCCAAGTGCGGACATGCGCCGGATTTCTTCCCAGCGTGCCTCGGTGCGTGCCACGAGCATGCTCCCAAAGCGGCGGTAGCCAGTATCTTGCCCGGTCTCCCCGATGAGAGACTCGAACAGGGTGCCGGTGTAGCGTCCGAGCTCTGTCAGGATTTGCGAGGCGCGCAGTGTTGTGATGAGTCCCGCAGCGTGCCAGGTAGTACCGCAGGTGAGCCGGCCGCGCTCGAGGAGCACCACGTCCTTCCAGCCGAGCTTGGTGAGGTGATAGGCGACGCTGCAGCCGGCGATCCCGCCGCCGACAATCACAACCTGGGCGTGCGTGGGGACGGTCGCGCTCATTTCGCACCTGCTGCCGGCCGCTTGAAACCCGACAGGCAAGTGACCGAGTGCGGCTCGCTGATTTCAGTCGGTCGCATGCCAGAGTTTGCTACGCACAGTACGCCGTCGCGGTAGACGAGGCTCGTCGGCCCGTCGATCGGCGCGGTGTCCCCGGTCGCGACCACGATGCGCTCGCGTCCATCAGGCGAGAACACTGAAACTTCGTTGCGGTAGGGCTCGCTCACGTAGATGTTGCCGCGGTCGTCAAGCTCGACGCCGTCCAGCAAGGTGAGGTCGCGAGCCACCAGGGAGGCCGGCCCGGCCGAGCCGTCCGCGCGGATCGGTACCTTCACAATCGCAGGGTTGCCGTCGGTGACGACAATGAGCGACCGACCGTCAGGCGTGATCACAAGATCGTTCGCTCCTTCGGGAAAGCCGCTGTAGGGCGGGTCCGACCACTCGAGCAGCGGATCGGTCGACCAGAGTGTGAAGTTGCGTTTCGGGGTGATCTTCCAGATGCCCGACAGCGATAAATCGGTGACATACAGATTGCCGCGGGCATCGAATGCAATGTCGTCCGGGAAGCAGGCCGACCAACCATCGCGCTTGGTGAGCAACGGGGTCGTTATGCCCGACTTCACGTCCACCCGGTAGATCCCGCTATACACATCCTGCGAGTTGTGGCAACTCAAGTGCTTTGGATCGAGTTCCTGTTCCGGGCTGTAATGCCACATATAGGCGACGTACAACTGACCATCAGGCCCGAACTCTGCACCAGTGGTAATGCCAGCCTTGCCGAGTTTCGCGTCGGGCACGAAGCCGACCGTGCGGTATCCACCCTTACCATCCAGCTCGACGACGCGCCCGCTCTGCCACAGTGTGGCGTACATCTGGCCGTCGCGGTTGATTGCAAGGCCCTCCGGGTTACCCGCGAGGTGGCCGGCCACCCACGCCTTGTACGACGGGGTCGCGCCAGGAAAAACCGGCGGCTGCGCCCAACCGAGCGTTGGGATCAGCACTAGCAGCAGTGCGCGGAAGCCGTCATGCATGGGTCACCTGCGAGGAATCCTCAAGTCACGACTGTATTCGAAACTTTCAGAGAGCGATTTTTAGCTGCGAGGCCGCTTCATCCAGGGCACGGCTGAAGGCGTTCACCAGGTCGCCCACCTGTGCCTCTGTGATAATAAGAGGAGGGCAGAACGCAACAGCATCAAGCATGTTGCGCGAGATCACGCCCTGCTCGGTGAGGCAGGCGTTTACCAGCGCGCCGAGCTCACCCGGAGTCTTTCCGGCCTTGTTGGTCTTCTTGTCGAGGACGAGCTCCACAGCGGCAATGAGCCCGACGCCGCGCACCTCGCCCACAAGCGGGTGGGACGCGAGCGCCTTCAGCCGCTCGAGCATGCAGTGCCCGACGTGCGCGGCGTGCTCCACCAGATTGCGCTCTTTCATGATTTTCAGCGTCTCGAGTGCCACCGCGGCCGCGAGCGGATGGCCGCCGCCGGTGAATCCGTGCCCGAACACCCCCACGCGGCCGCTCTCCTCCGCCACCGGCGCGTAAAAGCGCTCATTCATCAGCAGCGCCGACATCGGTACATAACCCGAGGTGAGCTGCTTTGAGAGCACGATGGCGTCCGGGTGGATGTTGAAGGTCTCGCAGCCGAACATTCTTCCGGTGCGTCCGAAGCCGCAGATGACCTCGTCGGCTATGAGCAGCACGTCATATTTGCGCAGCACTGCCTGGATCTTCTCCCAGTAGGTACGCGGCGGCACAACCACGCCGCCCGCGCCCATGACCGGCTCGCCGAAGAATGCGGCCACTGTCTCCGGCCCCTCGCGCAGGATAACCGCCTCCAACTCTTCCGCAAGTCGGGAGGCAAATGCCTCCTCGGTCTCGGCCGCGCGCGCCTCGCGCCAGTAGTGCGGCGTGCCGACGTGCACGAAGTTGGGCAACGGCAGATCGAAGGAGCGGTGGTTGTTCGCAAGTCCGGTCAGGCTCGCCGCGGCAATAGTGACGCCGTGGTAGGCTCGCGCCCGGCTCAAGATCTTTTTCTTGTGCGGCTGGCCTAGCGCGTTGGAGCGGTACCAGATCATCTTAATGGCCGAGTCGTTCGCCTCGGAACCGGAGTTGGCGAAGTACACCTTCACCATTGGCACCGGGGCCATCGCCACCAGCTGCTCGGCGAGCGCAATCTGCGGGTCATGCGATTTGTGCGAGAAGTTGTGATAGTAGGGCAGCTTCTGCAGCTGTTGCGTCGCGGCCTGCACCAGGCGCGCTTCGCTGAACCCCAAACTTACGTTCCACAGGCCCGCGAGCCCCTCGATGTAGCGCCGCCCGCTGCTGTCGCGCACGTAAATGCCCTCCCCCGAGTCGATGACCATCGGCCCCTTGTGCTCGTGGAGCTTGAGGTTGGTGTAACCATGCAGGACGTGGGCAATGTCCAGGTCGCGGAGAGATCGTGATGCTTTCATGCGGTCTTTTCGAAGAGAGACTTCTGTGCGGATGGCCAATGTTGACTAGTATCCTATATCTTATATGATACATTATGTACCTACATCCGCAAGGCGATTTGGCGCGCGCGCCGGCCGCCTCAAGCGGGGCTCACATTGGCAGGGGTAGAAGAAAATGAGTCACCGTCACGCCAAGCGTCAGCGTCGTCAGGTCGTCCGGGCCGGACTCGGCATCGGGCTCGCCCTCGGGGCCACACCATTCGCACTCGCCGATGAAACGACCACGACTGCGTCCATCGAAGAGGTGGTCGTCACAGCCACGCGGCGTGCGACTTCGCTGACCGACGTCCCTTACAACATCAGCGCAATGTCGGGCACCGAGCTTGAGGAACGCGGTGTCGCGTCGTTGTCGGACCTCATGCAGCAGATTCCAGGGCTCAATTTCACGGATGCGGGTGCGAAGTACTCGCGCAGTACCGGGCAGATGATCATCATCCGCGGCATCAATGCCACCGGGGCGGGCTCGCTACCGACAGCCGCGATCGGCCAACTGCCGGTAGCGTCCTACTTCGGCGAGACGCCACTTTTTGCGCACATTCCAATGGTCGACCTCGAGCGCGTCGAGATCCTGCGTGGCCCGCAGGGCACTCTCTTCGGCGCCGGCTCCCTGAGCGGCGCAGTGCGCTTCATACCCAACGCCCCGGTCCTCAACAAGTTCAGCGGCGAGGCGACCGCGAGCGTCGCCGACGTCGCCCACTCGAGCGGCCACGACACTTCGCTGAGCGGTATCCTGAACGTGCCGCTCGGCTCGATTGCCGCGGTGCGCCTGACCGTTGGGCACACCGTCCAGGCCGGCTTCATCGACGGCATCGGACTCTATAAGCGCGAAAACCCCGGCATCTTCGCGCCCGTAGTGCAGCAGAACGGGCTCGACTCCGCGCCGGTACTGCAGCCGGAGCGGGATATCAACTGGGAGAGAGACAACAACGGCCGCATCGCTCTCCGGGTCGAACCCTCGACGCTCTTGAAGGTGACGCTCGCTTACAACTGGGCCGAGAGCCGCGGCGGGGACAGCTCGGAGGACAATCCCAGCTGGCCGGGCGGCGCGCTGGTGTCCTACTCCACTCCGTCGTCAGGCGTCGTGGTACCGGCTGCCCAGCCGTATCAGGAGATCCGCTCGTCGCTGCAGCCCTGGGAGCAACGTACCCAGGTAACCTCGGCCGACATCGAGATGGACTTCGGTTTCGCCACGCTCTCGAGCAATACCTCGTACACCAAGCTCGACGCCTGGAACATCACGGATGGCACCTTCCAGCAGGACGGCCTGCCGTACGCTGCCTACTACACCGGCTCGCCGCGCTTCCCGGCTTTCCTCAACGTGTACTCGTTCCCGGACGTCGAGCAGTCCTTCACGGAGGAGCTGCGCTGGGTATCTTCCAAAGGCAAGCACTTCGACTGGATTGGCGGCCTCTTCTTCTCACGGCACAACGTGCAAACCCTATGGAATGACTACGCGCCAAACATCCAGAGTTGGAAGGACTTGAGCGGATCGCCATACCCAGATTCCGTCATGGACCCAAATGGACTGGAATTCTTCATCCATCGGAGGCAAAACGACAAGGAAGAGGCGGCCTTCGGCGAAGCCACCTGGCATATTACCGATGACTGGGACCTAACCGGCGGCGCGCGCCTGTTCCGTACCACCTCGGATGCGGCGATGGCATACGGCTCAACCACGACGCCCGGGTACAACTACTCCGGCGACGTGAACTCGAGCAGCTCCTATACCGGCCACATCTTCAAGGTAAACGCCTCCTACGCGTTCGCCTCGCACCAGCACGTGTACGCAACGTTCTCGCAGGGATTCCGCCGCGGCGGCTCGAATGCCTTCCCGCTCACGGGCCTGTACCCCGAATCGGCGGCCTATCTCACCTACAAGCCGGACCTCCTTACCAACTGGGAGCTCGGCGTCAAAGGCAACCTGTCGGCGCGCATGAGCTATACGCTGGCGGTGTTCTACGAGAAGCTGCGTGATGTGCAGATCGAAGGCCTCACCCCGATCGACAACTGGCCAGTGGTCCTTAACGGCGGGCGCGCGGATTCCAAGGGCATCGAGCTTGAGATCAGCGGCAGGCTGCTGGATCACCTGTCGGCGAACTTAGGTTTCGCTTATGCGGACGCCAAGCTCACCGACTCGTTCTACTATCCGACGACCTTCGGATCGCTATCTGGTGAGGCGGGCCAGCGCCTGCCGGGCTCAGCGAAAACGAGTGCGGGCCTCTTTCTGAAGTACGACATCCCGCTCCCGGGCGACTCGGCGATCGACCTCGATGCTGGCGTCAACTACAAAGGCCCGGTCGTGCTGGCGATGCCGAGCTCTGCACTGCCCGTGCCGCCCATCGCCGGCGGCTATGCACTGCTAAGCGGCAGCCTCTCCTACCTGCGTGGCAAGTGGCACGTGTCAGCGTTTGTCGACAATGCGACGGACAAGCGCGCGGTGAACTGGATCAACCCTGGTTACGGCACGGGTGTCTACATGGACCAGTCGCGCAGCTTCTTTATCAATCATCCACGTACGGTCGGCCTGCGCTTAGGCTACAAGTTCTAGTGCCGCCTGGCTTCGGTCAACTGAGGCACGGGTATTGTCGTGCTTTCACGAACGAAGTCAGCCCATATCAGCCAACATGGCCTGACCGCCGATTTTGAGTCAAGCCATGTTATGTAGGCCGTGGCTCGTCAGTGGACAGGTACGCCGGCCATCTGAAGTTGCCGGCGCAAGCCTGCGAGCCTGTCCGCGTACTGCGTCCATAAAGACACCGAGGTGTTATAGATCGGCCGACGCACTTGACTGGCACTTGCCGTGGCGGTCGGTGCCGGGTTGCGGTCGAAGGCAAGGCACCCCTCCTCGAAAGTGAGCCCGCAGAACTCGAGCAGCCGCCGCGTCTCCGAGGCTTGCTGGGCGATCAGCTGCTCATAGGAGAGGTCGTGGATGAGACCGGGCATTATCGCGTGCCAGTGCTGCATGAGGCGGTGATACCCCACGTAGTACTGTCCGATCTCGTTGAGGTCATACGAAAATGGGTAGCCCTGCTTGAAGAGCGTCTTGTACATCGCGTAGCACACCGCGAGCGGGTGCCGGGTCACGTGCACGATGTGCGCCCGCGGGAGCGCACGATGAATGAGTCCGCAGTACAGATAGTTGAGAGGCAGCTTGTCGGTGAAGCGCGGACGGTGCCCGGTTAATGCGCGGGTTTTCTGGGAGTAGCGCCGGCCGAGCGAACGGACGTCAACCCGCGCAGCGTGTTCGATCAGCTCTTGTCGCGATAGCGACCGACGGTGCTCCGGGGCCTCAATCTCTTCGAGCAGGGAGGTCGTGAAGTGCTCCAGCTCGCCGCCGGCGGTCACGGTTGAATGGCTGCTCAGGATCCGCTCGACCAGCGTCGTACCGCTGCGCGGGAGGCCGACGATGAAGATCGGCGCGGGATTAGGGTCGCCCTCACCGGCGGCAGCGCCGCGGGGCGCGAACGCAGCGCGAATCCCGTCTACCGTCTGGACGTCTCGTTCCACATTGTACGTCAGATTCCGTCGGCGCAGCGCGGCGCCTTCGGATAGTTGCGCCCAGGATTTCTCGTATTCGCCCAGATCCTCATATTCCTTGGCGAGTGCGTAGCGGATCTGGGCTTCGCCGCGCCACTCCGGAATCGTCCGTCCCAGCAACGCCTCCAGCTCGGCGACATGGTTACGCTCATGTGTCTGCACGCGCAGGTCCGAACGGTTGTAGCGGGCCTCGTAGTCGTGGGGGTTGATTCGAATCACGGCGTCGTAGTCTGCTTCTGCGCCAGCCAGGTCGCCCGTGATGCGTCGAAGAGCTGCGCGGTTGAACAGTGCGCCCGGATGCTGGGGCGAGAGTTCCAGTAGCCGATCATACGATTCCAGCGCCTGCGACTCGCGTTTAGCGATCGTATAGAACGCTCCCAGTGCCTCGAGGGTTACGACATCGTGATCATCGTCACGCCGAGCGGTAGCCGCGACACTCAGGGCTTGATCTACGTGACCCAACCCGAGCAGACAGCGGGCCTTTTGGGTCAGCAAGAGGCAATTGCCTGGCGTCCGAGCCAGCGCAAGCTCGATGCGCCTCAGAGCTTCGTCCGCCGTTAACGGGGAGGTTGTCATAGCGCAAGCATGAATATTCTTCCAAATTGCCGGCACAAACCAAGCTGATTCATACTTTCCGACCCTTTAGCCGCCCTTAATGCTCCGTACCTCGCAGTTCATCCGCGCGGTCCTTGGCTTTTTACCACCACTAGCCCGATCGCTCTAGTGTGGGGGTTGAACGGATTAACCCCGGCCCACAAGGCCGGCTGACGGTGGGTGAAACCAGTACCAGTGAGCGTGCCCGTCTACGGCTGCCAGCGTCTTACTGCTCATAAAAAGATTCCGGAACGGCAGCAAGCTCTCGAACGGTGCCCCGCACCCACATCGCCGGCTTGAGCGGGTTCGGATCGGGTGGGCAGAAGCGGTCGGAAGACCTCGCCATGGTTCCAAAACTGAATCACGACCGTACTATTAGTCTGAATCCTGCCCCCGCTACCAACCGTCCCTGCGCCCTCGGGCACGAGGGCACGATCAGCGCCCTTCTCCGCCGTACTCAGCATGCTGCAAGTAGAGACCGGAAGCCCCGAAAGCGTGCCCGTGCGTCCCGTGTTGGCGCGCTGGTGAGATGAAGTCCAGGGATTCGCTGTGCTGCCCTCAGGATCGCGATGCGTGCCTCCAAACGTGCTACTGACATGCCTGCGCACGCATGGGCGCCGGCGCCGAAAGCGAGATGACGGTTCGGGCTGCGCGCAAGATCGAGTCGATCCGGGGCGGCAAATTCATCGGGATCGCGATTCGCAGCTCCAATGCAAAGAGTCAGGTAAGTACCAGGCTCGAGAGCCACGTCGCCGATGACCACGCGCTGTGTGACGAGCCTGTTGCCCAGCTGGTTGGAGCTCTCGAAGCGCAGGAACTCCTCGACCGCGGTGCTGATCAGTTGAGGCGTCTCGCGCAGCTGCTGCAGCGTGCCCGGATGAGTAATCAGGGCGTGGAGGCTGTTTCCGATCAGGTTCGTCGTTGTCTCGTGACCCGCATTCAGCAGAAAGATACAATTGTGAAGCAGCTCGGTTTCCGTCATCTGTCCCGCGCCCAGCAGCCTGGTCAGCATATCCTGTTCATCCCCGGGGTGACGGAGCCGGTCCGCGACCAGAATGCGCAGGTAGTCGCCGAACTCGCGAACCGCACGGTTGCCAGCCATGTGTTGATCGGGTGTCAGTACTGGCTCCAGTGCTCCGAGTATCGCCAAAGACCACCCGCGCAATGGCGCGCGATCTTCGCGTGGAACACGCAATAGATTGCCGATGACCTCGACGGGAATTGCCGCCGCATAATCCCTGATCAAGTCGAAGTGTCGCTGCTCCTCCATCCGATCGAGTAACGCATCAACGAGGGAGACTACTGCTGGCTCCATCGAGTTGAGCACATGAGGAGTGAGCGCTCCGACGATCTGCCGGCGAACACGCGCGTGATATGGTGGGTCGTTGAACACCAGGCTCGAGGTGTGATGCTCGTAAAGCTGAGCGCCAGTTCCGAATTTGGGAGCGTACACCGATTTCTTATCAGAGCTGAAATTCTGTCTGTCGCGATAAATCCGCTCCAGATCGGCGTGCCGTGTAAGGAAGTAGCTGCCGTCCGGACACCGGTGAACCGGATCGAACGTACGCAAGGCCGCATAGGTGGGATAGGGGTCTTCGTAAAAATCCCGACCGAGACAGCTGGGATCGAATGCCGTTGCGATGGCGCGACCGCCCCCCGGTGCGGTGGACTGCTCAGACATGTCCGAAAACATCTCTGGACAGGCTCGGGCCATGGATCGAGTCGGCATACGTGCCGCCTGTAGACCTCTCCATCAAGACGTTTTGATACTCAGCAGCTTCGTAGTCCCCCGCAGCGCGATGCCGCGCGATTACAGCCTGTGCTTGCATAGATTGACGTCGTCCGGGAAGTCTGAAAAGCCGTAACCTAACTGATCGTAGTACCAGAAGCACACACCCGCCTGGGCAGAAAGTCCTCCAGGCACTCGAGGTAGAATTGATTGAACCCCGGACCTCCGTGCAAGGTCAAAACCGTGATCGCTCCGGTGCCGACTTGTTTCACCAAAACATCAAATGGCCCGTCAATCCGGACTGTACGGGAACCTCCCGTATGCACACCATCCGGCCGGGAGGGTTGCACTACACCACTGCCACAAAGCGCTGCAGCCGGCTTGTCGCTCAACCCCTCAGCCGCGATCGCGTCGCAGGTTGACACAACCCCGACCCCCATTGCGAGCCGCCTGCGCCTGGTTTCGTCGACCATCGTCAGACTAAACCTCGAAGCATATGATCCGCCTCGTTTATAGTAGCCTCAAAGTCCCGAGCGCTCGTCAGGATACACCGCACTCTCTCGACGTCGGCAATCTCGCCAATCGCGAGCAACGAAAAGCGGGCGAGCAGTAGCGGCGCGTGAGCTTCCCCGACTTCACTGATTGCGCGGCAGAGCTCCCCGTAGACGCTGTCGAGCTCACTTTCGTTAATAGCAGTCATGACTCTCCCGGCCCTTTTGGGCGGTGAAGGGTATGTTCGATAGTGGCGTAGCAAGCGCTTGGCAGGAACCTGCGCCAGCGGGCGAGCACGTGACCATCCGGGCGGACCAGATAAACCGTACCTGGCGACGCGCCATACATTGGAAAGAGTCTGCCGGTGTGATCCCAAGCCATGGAACGCGAATGGCCAGACGGGCGCTCGCGTGCCAAAGTCACGACGCGAAACGTCACCCCGGCCAGCTGTAGAGAGTATTCCAGCTCCTCCAGCGCTTCGGGCACGGTACCCTCCTGAGTGAAGCAAAGCGCGGTGAAGCCAGCCGACACCAGCTCCGTGAGATGCGCTTGCCGGGCGTTTCCGTGTTCGAACACCGTCGTGGGGCACTCCTGCAGCACAGCCCCGACTTCTGGGCCGGCGGCAAACTCGTAAGTGTCTCCGGCAGGCTGATTCAGGGGCGAGTCGCCGTAGCTGACCGGCCGCGTCTGGCGCGGGTTTATGAGGGACCGCACGAACGAGTGCTTGATCGCAAGCCCAAGGGCGGCAGTGCGCATCAACTCGAACCCGAAAGACGGCGGACACATGAACTCGGTGCTCTTCATCCCTTGGCGGAGATTCTCCCGGGCGGCTGACACCCGCTCGGCCGAATAGCTGTCGAGCAGCCCCTGTCCGGCAACTCCCTTGATGACCAAAGCCAGCTTCCACGTGAGGTTGTCCGCGTCCTCAAACGCCGAGTTCGCTCCCCGCACCCCAAAGATCGGCACGAGGTGGGCTGCATCACCGGCGAAGAGTACGCGGCCCTTGCGGTAAGTTTCGAGCGTCAGCGCATTGGCTTTGTATAAGCTGATCCAGATCGGAGCCCAATCATCGCGCTCGCCGATCATCCGCAGATGCTTTTCGACGCGCGGGATGACGTTTTCGGGGCGCACGGCGTCGTCCGGATTCTCGCCGTCCCGCAGCTGATAGTCGATTCGCCACACATCGTCTGGTTGTCGGTGCATAAGAATGGTCGAGCCTGGGTTTGAGGGCGGATCGAACCACGCAAGGCGTTCCGTGGGTCGCTCGCTCCTGAGCGCAATGTCGACGATTACGTATCGCCCCTCGTAGCTCGTGCCCTGCAGTTTCAGTCCCGACGCCTCGCGCACTGCGCTACGCGCCCCGTCGCAGGCTAGCAGCCATTCGGCATGGAGCTCATAGCCGCCGAGCGGTGTTCCGACGTTGAGTGTCACGCAGTCCGGCTTTGTGGCAATGCGCTGTACCCTGCTTTGCCACCGCACCTCGATGAGCCCGCTTCTCTCCGCCGCATCGAGCAGAAACTGCTCGATGTAGTACTGTTGAATATTCAACATCGGTGGCAGCCGTTGGCTCTCGTCGTGCGGCATGAGGAAATGCAGCACTTCGGCGTTGCGGTAGAAGCTGCGGCCGCCCGTCCATGGCAGGCCCTTGGCGAGGAACGCCTCGAGCGCCCCAAAGCGCGCAATGATCTCGAGGCTACGCCGCGAGATGCAGATGGCACGGCTGCCCACGCAGACGGTGTCATCCGCCTCGAGCACGACGGAGCGCACGCCGTGACTTGCGAGGCCGAGCGCGCTCGCCAAACCCACGATTCCGCCACCGACAATCGCAACGGAATGGCGGTGCGGGTCTGCCCCGCCGACCAGCTTCGGCAGTTGGGCCGAGTAGCGTTTGGGTACGAACGGATATTGTTGGAAAGTGCGACTCATACCGTCGATCGCAGAGATCACGCATGCGGTTGTACGACGGAGCATACGTCCTCCCGAGAAATCGGCCTAGCTCACGAACGGCTGAGGCGCGACGGGCGATCGGAAAGTGCGTTCCGCAATGCAGGAAGCGCATTGTTGCCGCCGGTCCAATGCCTCCCGGCACCGAGACAATGGCGAGCCTGAAGCTAGTACGGGTTCAAGACGCCTCCCGGATCAGAACTCCATCAATGCCAATGAAAAAAGGTCAGATGCTCTAGCCGTATCACCCTGGGCCACCGCATTCAACGGGCTCGATTAGGGTACGTCGTTGTACCAAAGCAGCGGGCATACCCCCTGCCGCGGCGAGGCTCGTAACGCAAATCGTCTCTCAAGCGTGGCATATATCCATCTAAAATGACGTTTTCTGTAAGTCTCACTTACTAGGTATGTAGCTCGGTGGGACGCGACATCGCGACCGTCTGCACGGTCAATGCTCCCGACGAGGCAGTAGCCTTTGACCCTGCCTCGATCACCATGGAACCGACACGTGCGGACGAGGAGTACGCCGGAGTCCGGGTGACGTTTGAGGCGCGCCTTGGGACAATCCGCGACCGCCTTCAGGTCGACGTTGGATTCGGCGACGCGCTGTGGCCACATGCGGAGGAACTCGCCTATCCGGTTGCGCTAGGGGAAGCGGCTTCGATACTGCGCACTTACCGGCCGGAGACCGTCATTGCGGAGAAGGTGGAAGCGATTGTCGCCCTGGGAATCCGCAATAGCCGAATCAAGGATTTCTTCGATGTCGACTATCTGGCGCGGACTGAATGGTTCGACAGGGCGACACTGATCGAAGCAATACGGCGGACATTCGAACGCCGTGCACCGATACCCACGCATGTTCCCATCGGGCTAACCCCCGAGTTGTGGACGCAACCGGGGCGCGATGCCCAGGTCAGGGCGTTCTCCCGCAGGGCGCGCCTCGATGTAATGCTCAAGGCCGCGACTGACCTTGGCCTTCGCGGACGTGACGTGCGGATGATGTTGGAATGGGTTCGCGGCCGGGTTATCGCCGGCGATCGGATTCGGTACATTCCGGACGCGCCGGCTGCTGTGCGGGGCGGGATCCTGCCGCACATCCTGCGGACCGCTAGCCCGTCAGATCGGGCATCTTTGCGAGAAGCTTATCGAGCGTAA
>JAQGOC010000097.1 GCA_028293805.1 Gammaproteobacteria bacterium | reverse complement strand
GCGTAAACGGCAAGCCGATCTTCGACATCGAGGAGCGCAAGGTGCCCGCGAGCGATGTGCCCGGCGAGCAGGCCTGGCCGACGCAACCGTTCCCGGTCAAGCCGGCGCCGTTCGCACGGCAGAGTTTCGCGATGACGGATGTCGCAACCGTCACCCCCGAGCTCGAGGCCTACTGCCGCACCTTCATCGACAGCAATCATGTGCGCATGGGCGGGCCTTATCTGCCACTCGGCTACCGGACGCCGACCGTCAATTTCCCGGGGCGGCAAGGCGGCGCGAACTGGGGTGGTGGCGCGTTCGATCCGACCCAAGGGCTGTTTTTCATCAACGCCAACAATCTGGGCCAGGTCGAGCAGCTTCAGCCGCGCGACGACGGGTCGCTGACCGTCAGCGATCCGACCAGCGGGCGGTTCTCGGACCGTGATCGCAAGCTCATGTGCCAGCAGCCGCCCTGGGGCACCCTGACAGCCATCAAGGTGGAGACAGGCGAGATCGCCTGGCAAAGTGTTCTCGGCGTCAGCGATCAGCTGCCGCCGACCGAAGCCCGGACCGGGCGCCCCAGTGTTGGCGGCCCGATCGCAACGGCGGGAGGGCTCGTCTTCATCGGTGGAACGGATGACTCGCGTTTTCGCGCCTTCAGCGGGCGCACGGGCGAGGAGCTGTGGACGGTGAAGGTCCCTGCGTCGGCGCACGCAACACCGATCACATATGAGGGAAGAGAGGGGAAACAGTATGTGGCGATCGTCAGTACGGGTGGCAGCTTTCTGGACAGCCCAGTCGACAGCGATGCTCTCACCGTCTTCTCCTTACCGTAGATGCCCAAGGCTGCGGCCTTGGACGACGGGCGTTCTGATCGCGGCACTGTCAGTATGCCTGGCGGCGGGCAACGCGGCAGCCGCGGACTTCAAATGGCCGGACCCGTACGCGGGAAAGAAGAAGGTGTTGATCGTTGGAGATCTTCACACGGGAAATCAAATCGCCCACGATGCCGTCAGCCACGCGATGGCGACGCTCGAGCGGCTAGGGCGCGACACTGGCACCTATATCGCGTTTCTGCGCACGGATACCCAACTGGTGACCAAGGGCGAGGTCTGGGGGAGCGGCGACTACGCAAAAGGCGGGCCCAAGCAAGCGCCCGGGCGCAACCTCGACTACTTCGACGCCGTCGTTTTCTATACCAACGGCGAAACGGAAATGACGCCCCAGCAGAAGCACGACTTGCTCGGCTTCATACACGATCACGGCAAAGGTTTCGTGGCCGTCCACACTGCAACCGCTTCCTTCTACAGCTGGCCCGAGTACGGAGACATGATCGGCGGGTACTTCGACAACCATCCGTGGAGCGTGTTCGACGCGCCGGTCATCGTAGAGCGACCCGACTTCCCGGCCATGAAGGGATGGCCTCACGAGCTGACGCTACGGGACGAGATGTATCAGTACCGCGCCCCGTACTCGCGCGACAAGGTGGATGTGCTCGCGAGCCTGGATGCGAGCAAGCTGGATCTTTCCAACAAGAACGTCAAGCGTACGGACCAGGACTTCCCAATCGCGTGGGTGAAGACTTACGGCAAAGGGCGTGTGTTCTCATCGACCCTCGGACATTCCGATCAGGTGTGGGACGATCCGCGAGTGCAGACGATGTATCTGGAGGCGATCAAGTGGGTGCTGCGCCTCACCGAGGCGCCGGTTCAGCCGCATCCCGCCGTGCGCAAAGCAGGGTCCTGAGCCTTGGCGGCGAGCACGTCACTGACTCACGGACTGGCGGATCGAGGCGATCAAGTTTTGCGTCGCCTGGAAGTTGTCACTGGCGTGTTGCTCTGGACGCGCGGAGCCGTTCATCGGTACCTCGACAGAGAGTGTCGTTCCGGCGGGAAGTTCGGCCAGCAGCTCGCGCAGGGGCAGGGCGCCCCGTCCGGGCGGGAGGCGACCGGATCGAGCCTCCTTGATGATGGCTCCTTGTGTTGGGGGTCGCTCTGCCACGGCGTCACAGAGCTGCGCGCTGCGAATGAGAGCAGCGGGGGCCTTGCGGAGGTCAAGAGGCGATCCCCCGGTCCGGGACAGATGAAGCGCATCAACCAACAGACCACCGTTCTGCCTGTCCGCAGCCAGGACAACGTCGAGCGCGTCCGTGAAGGTCGCGACCCTGCGCCACGCCATGCATTCGAGATCGACGCTCATTCCGAACTTCGCCGCGAGATCGCAAAGCTCTGCGAAGCTCGCAATGAGCCGGGAGCGGTCGGGATCATCGCCGCAAACGCTCAAGCGTCGGGCGCCCACCGCGTTGGCCGCCTCGAGCACCCCGGTGAGCGCGCGGGTGCGGAAGTCCTCACCGATGGTGACGAACTCGATGTCATGGACTCGAATGCCTTCGTCCTTCAAGCGATTCTGCATTTGCCTCGAGGCCGCCGTGCCTGCAGGCAGCTCGTAGAAAGGCGAGCCGGGAAAGGCCGGGTGCAGCCGCAATCCGATTGCGGCATAGCCGATTCTGGCGGCCAGGCTCACGAGCTCCAGGGGTGGTACCTCGAGAACCGTGAAATGGGCGAGACCCAGAGGCGGTGTTGGGGATAGGTCCACGTCTGTACTCCTGTTGTGTTGGGTTCAGCGGGGGGGATTTTTTGCGAGGTGCCGGCGCTGAGGGCCGTGATCTTGTTCATCGGGAGGGTGCTCGAAATGTCAGCATCGATGGATTAGAGTATCATCGTTGATTGTGTATTAATCGATTATTGATGCCAATCCGCGGGCTCGAGTTGACAGCTTGGGCCCGCAAGGCCAACGCGGAGCAAACTTCGATGCCCATCGAGCGTTATGAGGACGTCACCCCGGAAGTCCTGAAAGTCATGGAGCGCACGCGCGACCCGCGCCTGCGAGAGATCATGGTGTCGCTGATCAAGCATCTGCATGGCTTCGTGCGCGAGACACGCCTGACGGAGGCCGAATTCCGTGGCGCGTCCGCTATTGTCGTGGAGCTCGGGAAGCTGAGCACCGATACTCATAACGAAGTCGTTCTGATGGCCGGCTCGTTGGGTGTGTCGGCTCTCGTGTGTCTTCTCAACAATGGCGATCGCGGCCAGACCGAGACATCGCAGTCGCTGCTCGGTCCGTTCTGGCGCCTGGACTCCCCTCGCGTACCGAACGGCGGTTCCATAGTTCGTTCCGACACGCCCGGCACGCCCTTGTATGTGTCCGCTCGCGTGCAGGATAAGGCGGGCAAGCCCATCCTCGAGGCGGAAGTTGACGTCTGGCACGCCTCTCCCGTAGGGCTGTACGAGAACCAGGATCCGTCGCAAGCCCAGATGAATCTGCGGGGTAAGTTCACTACCGATGCCGATGGGCGTTTCTGGTTCCGCACGGTGAAAATGGTCGGATATCCCATACCAACATCCGGGGTCGTGGGGCTTCTCCTGCGGGCGCAGGACCGTCATCCGTACCGACCGGCTCATCTTCATGCGCTCATTTTGAAGCGGGGTTATAAGGTGCTGATCTCGCAGGTGTATGACCCCACGGATCCTCACATCTACTCGGATGTGCAGTTTGGAGTTACCAAGGCAACGCTTGGCGATTTCGTCCGCCACGACGAACCGCATCCGACCGACGCGGTCGCACCTTGGTACTCTCTCGATTACACGTACGTGATGGAGCCAGGAGAGGCGGTTCTGCCACGGCCTCCGATCAAGTAGCTTTCCGCGCAATCTCGAGTTGCCCCATTTAGCCCATAACCGTTGAAGGAGAACGCCGTGTTGTCGGACGAGGAACGCCGTCGCTGTGCCGAAGACCTGCTGCGCGCCGCGCGCGAAAGAAAGCCGATTCCGCAGCCCAGCCGCACGTTTCCAGGCCTGCAGATCGAGGATGCCTACAGAATCCAGGATTTGTGGGTGCAGGCACGGATCGAAGGCGGCGCCCGGATGGTCGGCCACAAGATCGGCCTTACTTCGCGCGCCATGCAGGTGGCTTCGAAAATGACGGAGCCCGACTACGGCCGGATTCTCGATGACGCCCTCTACAACGACGGCGCTCAGATCCGGGCCGAAGCGTTCTTGAAGCCGCGCCTGGAGGTGGAGCTCGCGTTCATCATGGGCGAGGATCTCGAGGGGCCCGGCACCCGGATCTACGATGTGATGCGAGCGACCGAGTTCGTCGTTCCGGCGCTCGAGATCATCGACTATCGGACCGAGGTTCCGCGCGCGATTACCGACACCATTGCCGACAACGCTGCCTTCGGTGCAATAGTCGTCGGCGGGCGCCCGATCCGGCCGATGGATGCCGACATTCGGTGGGTTGGCGCGACGCTTTCCAGAAACGGCCTCATCGAGGAATCCGGTGTGTCGGCCGCGGTCATGGGCCACCCGGCCGCCGGTATCGCCTGGTTGGTGAACAAGCTGCACGCCGTCGACGCCAAGTTGGAGAAGGGCCAGATTGTGCTCAGTGGCTCGTTCACCCGGCCGGTGGACGTCAAGGCGGGCGACGTGATTCACGCCGATTACGGTCCCCTGGGTGCGATCGGCGTGTCGTTCCACTAGAGTTCGGCAGATGAAACTACCGCCGAACCGTTTGAAGCGCGCTCTTGCCGAGGGGCGCCAGCAGGTTGGGCTCTGGTGCAGCCTCTCCAGCGCCTACGCCGCCGAGGCGGTCGCCGGGTCGGGGTTCGATTGGCTGTTGTTCGATACCGAACATTCACCAGGCGATGTGTTGACGGTTCTGGGTCAGCTACAGGCGACTGCGGCCTACGACGTGACGCCCGTCGTGCGTCCGGCGAGCAACGATGCTGTGTTAATCAAGCGGTTTCTCGATCTTGGCGTTCAGACGTTGCTGATTCCGTATGTCCAGAATGCAGAGGAAGCTCGGCGCGCGGTCGCCGCCATGAGCTACCCGCCGGAGGGGGTGCGCGGTGTGTCTGCTCTCACACGCGCCACCGGCTTCGGGCGCGTTGACCGTTACGCGACGAGCGCAGCCGAGGAGCTCTGCCTGTTGGTTCAAGTCGAGACGGGGGATGCGCTGCGCGAGCTCGAGGCGATTGCGGCCGTCAAGGGTGTTGACGGCATTTTCATCGGTCCCGGCGATCTTGCCGCAAGTCTGGGGCATGTCGGTGAACCGGGTCATCCAGTGGTGGTGGCGGCAATCGAGGACGCCATCCATCGCGTGCGCGCCTGCGGCAAGGCGGCTGGCATTTTGACCCTCGATCCTGCATTCGCTCAGCGCTGCATCCAGCTCGGGACGACCTTTACGGCAGTGGCGATGGACGTAGCTGTACTTGCGCGCGGCACCGAGAAGATCGCGCAGCAGTTCCGCACTCGCTAGGTGAGCAAAAGCGTGGCTTTTCAGCGGTCCAAGTCGTCCCGGTAGCGCGATTGCGCTGCGAGCCGGATGGTCGCGTTGGCGGCTCCATATGCCCGGTAGCCCCGGCGTTCGATGACTTCGAAGAAGAAGCGCTTGGCGAATGCCCGGGAAACCAGGTGGAAGTACTCTCCGTCGGTGTCGCGGTCGTAGAGAATGTTGAACTCCGCGAGCTGGGCGAGCAGGGTCTCGCCGAGGCCGAAGCGAGCCTCCAGATCTTCGTAGTAGTTACGCGGGATCGGTAGCGTTGCCAGTCCGAGCTCGCGCAATCGCCGTGCCGAAGCGAAAATGTCGGCGGTCGCGAGCGCGATGTGTTGCACACCGGCGCCGTGATAACCCTGCAGAAAACGAGCGGATAGCGTCTGCGAGCTAGTCGAAGCATTGAGCGTAATGCGCAATCCCCCTTCGGCTGATTCGATTGCCTGGCTCTGCACGAGACCGAGTGGATCGGCGACTTGCACTACGGGTGTTTTGGAAACGTCGAACAGTGATACGTAGTACAGCAGCCAGGAAAGCATTTCCTCGTGCTGCATGGTCTGCGCGACATGATCCACCCGCAGCAGGCCGGCATTGCCGTTGACCGGGGAACCCTGCACGGCAACGAATTCAGTGTCCCACACTGCGCTCTCCGATCCCGCTTCCGTGAAATAGAGCAGGCTGCCACCGACACCGTGCACGCAAGGGATCACCAACTCGCCGGGTCCGAGGGGCTGGGAGAATTGTTCGATCTGCAGACCTTCCGCCCGGCGTAAGGCGTTCGCCACGTTCTCGACGCTCACCCCGAGCGCGCAGACCGAAGCGCCATGCATGCCGTCGTACGCACGCGCGAAGCTGTCAGGCTCGTTGTTGATGACGAAGTTGATGCCGTTCTGGCGCCACCGCATCACATCCTTCGTTCGATGTTTTCCGGATCGCGAGAATCCCAATGTCGTGAACAGCGATTCCAGTTGCTCCACCTCGCCTTCGTTGGCGGCAAATTCGACGAACTCCACACCGCGAACCCGGGCTCGCGGGGGCAACTCGGGGGCGATGCGCGGCGCGAGCCGGCGGGCGACCTGGTCAGACAGAAAATTCAACGCGCGGTGGCCGTCCAGCGCGACCGCAGTGGCCGAGCTCGAGCGAAACCGGTCGTTGAAGATCTCGAGGGATAACGCGCCGGTGTAGCCCTGCTCGAGAAGCGTGGCGACGTAGTCCACGAGCGGCAACTCGCCCTGGCCTGGCATGTTGCGAAAGTGGCGGCTCCAAGAGAGAAAGTCCATCTGCAGGACCGGCGCATCGGCGAGCTGCACGATGAAAATGCGGGCGGGATCGATCTCACGCAGGCTCTCGTTCGGGATGTTGCGCGCAAGAGACTGAAAGCTGTCGAGTATCAAGCCTATTGCAGGATGGTCTACGTCAAGTACGATGGACCACGCTTTGCGATGGTCCGACACGTGCCGCCCCCACGCCAGCGCTTCGTACCCTACACGCAATCCGCGTTTCGCCGCGCGCTCGCCCAGCTCGCGGAAATCCGCCACGATTCGGCCGCGGTCCGCCGAGGCGGCGGGCGAGACGTTGGAACAGACCAACAGCAGGTCGGTTCCGAGTTCCTGCATGACATCAAACTTGCGCTCGATGCGCTCGAAGATTCTCGGCCGCAGGGTATCGGGCATGCCTTCGAAGTCCCGGAATGGCTGGAAGAGCGTGCATTCGAGCCCGAGGTCGCGCATGAGAGCGCCTGCGTCGCGCGCCGATACCTGCGATGTGAGCAGGTCGTTCTCGAAGATCTCGACGCCATTGAAGCCGGCTCGTGCGATGGCGCGCAGTTTGGATTCGAGAGTACCACTGATCGAGACGGTCGCGATTGACGTGAACATGGCGTAGGAACTCTCCTGCTTCTACGAGCCGAAGAAGCGCACCAGATAAGTCAAAATGCGCTGTTGCTCCTCGTCGGTCGCCTGGGCGCCGTGATCGACCATTTTGGCAATGATGTCGTCCCATTCCTGCGGCGTGTGGCGTTTCGAGACTACGAGCTCCGGCGCATGACAGGACGTGCAGACACGTACGAGCAGCTCGCGTTCAGGTGCAGCGGGAAGCATGTTTGAGCCGTTGACAGTGTCGCTGCTGTTGCTGTTGCCGGAAGGAGCTGTCGGGGCGTTCGCCTCCGATGCATGCTGCATTGAAACCAACAGAGCACAGATGCCGAGAAGGCGCGCTGGGAGAATGCCGGGACGTGGGGAACTAGAACTACCCACCGTCGAGCTCCACACGATGCACGTCACCGAGCAGAAAAATGTAGGACAGCGCACCTCCCACGGCCATGATGGCAATGTAGCCCAGCGCCAATGAGAACGAGCCGGTGGCGGATACG
>JAQGOC010000064.1 GCA_028293805.1 Gammaproteobacteria bacterium | reverse complement strand
GCCACCGCCGCCGCCCGGTCGCGGGCCTTCGTGCGGAGCGCCGCCGCCGCCCGGTCGCGGGCCTTCGTATGGAGCGCCGCCGCCGCCCGGTCGCGGGCCTTCGTGTGGAGCGCCGCCGCCACCCGGTCGCGGGCCTTCGTGTGGAGCGCCGCCGCCACCCGGTCGCGGGCCTTCGTGTAAAACACTTCCGGGACCGCCCTGACGGGCGCTTTCGTGTGGCACGCCACCGCCCAGGCGCTCGCGTTCCTGCAGGGCGCCGCCTGGTGCGCCGGGGCGGCCGCCCTGATGCGCCTGCGGTGACGGCCTGTCCGCGCGCATTTCGTTGTGGGCGGCCGGACCAACAGAACGCGCGGCCGGACGTTGTGTGCCCGGCGGTCGGTCCGCGCGCACGGCATTGTTGTGGGTGGGCCCGGTGTCGTGAGCGATTTCATGCTGAGGCTGCGGCGGGCGATCGTTGCGGACGGCACTCCCATGCGCCGGGCCTCCATGCATCGCGGTACCATGCTCCGAGCCTGCTTGCATCGGCCCGCCGGCCCCGCGCGCGCCTACAACTCCCCTGCCGGAAAATGCACCGGGCCTCGGCGTCGCGGCGATGGCCGGCCGGCCGTGATTTATCTGGGCCCGCAGCTCCCTGTTACCGGCCGCGGCACGCTCATGATCCCTTTGCATCGAGGTCACCTGGACGTGACGCTCGTGCTCTGCCGCCAGCTCGTGCGCGGTCGGCCGAGCCCCGATACCACGCTGACCACCGTTGAAACTGACACGATTCACGGTGATGTTGTTGACCACAGTCCTGTTATAGACGTTCGTGACGTGGACCGAGCCTACGTTGACGACCGAACGATTGTAAAAGTAGTTTCCGCCGCGCCAGTAGCCGCCCTGAAACCCAACACCGCCATATCCGAAACCGTAGTTTACGCCGCCGTAAAACCCGACGTGCGGACCCCAGTACCCGCTGTGCCAGAAGTAAGCTCCATCCGACCAACCCCAATACCCAGGCGTCCAAAGCACTCCGGGCGACGGCGGCTCTACCCACGTGCCGGGCACCCAGTAGTAATCGCCGTCATCCCATGCCCAGTATCCGGGGGTCCAGATGTAGCCCGGCGCGGGAAGTGGCGGCTGCACATACACGGGCAGCTCCGGAGGTGCGATGTTGATCGACACACCGACGGACACTCCACCGAAGGAAGGCGTGGGGAACACCGGGAGCGCCGCGAGCGAGACCGCCGGAATGAGGCTCTTGAGTAAGCGATTGCGCATGCTGATCCCCTGTCTGCTGCAAATGTTTGCTGAACAGCGGCTGAACGCTCGCAAGCGGCAACCGGCACAAAGCTCGTTTCGAACTTCATCAGCTTAACGCAACGCGAGACCGACAGCTTCGTTAACTTCGAACGCAGCCAGCCGCGCAGCAACAAGGGCGTGAACGGCTCGCGTTCACGTGAGGTTCAGGAATCCGGCTGACCGAGCGTGGATAACACGCCGCGTGACATCGGCACCGGCTGCAGTTCCCGGTGTTCGTGCTCTCTGGCCGTGGCAGTGAGTTAGCTGTTTGTTTCAGCGGGAAGCTACTCGACGACGACTTCCACCAACGTCGGCTCGGGCGCCGCAAAGGCGGCCCGCAACACTTCGTCCAGCGAGTCGGGACGATCGACACGCACCGCCTTGCATCCCTGGCTGAGCGCGAGCCCGCAGAAATCGATGCCGGAGAGGGTCGTGCCGACAGTCTGCGGCAAGCCGAAGTGGCGGCCGAATTGCAGCAGCGCCTCGTAGCGCCGGTTGTTGACGATGATGAATGTGATGGGGAGCTTCAGTTGCGCCGCCGTCCACAGACCCTGAATCGAGTACATGCTCGAGCCGTCCCCGAGCAGCGCAATCACCTTCCCCGCGGGCCGCCCGAGTGCGACACCGAGAGCTGCCGGCAGACCATGTCCGAGACCTCCGCTGGCGCACGTATAAAACGTATCCCGTTCGAGGATTGGCAGATAATCGTGCATCGGCGTGCGGGTGCTCGGAGCTTCCTCGACGATGATGCTGCCGGCCGGCCGCAACGCCGCGATTTGCTGCACGAGATACTCGTCGGTCAGCGTTGCGCCGGACAGCCGAGGCGGCCGCGCCAGCCTGTCGGGGGCCGCCCGCGGGCGTGGCGCCGGCCCTGCGAGCAGATCCTGGATCCCCAGCTTCAAACTCGTCACGACCGACACGCCAACCGGCGTCCAGGAAGCGATCGAAGGATCGTCGACGAGTTGGAACAGTCTGGCACCGGGCGGCACATGGGGTCCCTCGCCCTCCACATGATAGGTGAAGGCCGGGGCGCCGAGCACGAGGATGAGATCGTGCCCGCCGAGGCTCGCAACGATCTTCGCGCGGTCGGCGGCCAGGAAGCCCGCAAACAGACGATGGTTCTCGGGAAAGCCGTTGCGCGCGGACATGGGGCTGACCCAGACTTTTGCCTGGTGCCGCTCGGCTAGCGCGATCACCTCGTCCCAGGCGTCGTCGCGGCCCACCGAGGCGCCGATGACAAATGCAGGGCGCTGCGCACTGCTCAGCTCCCTGGCGACCTCTCCGAGCAGCGCGGGATCGCCCCGTACCGCCGCGCTCACTTGGCGCGGCTCCACCGGCGCGCACAGGCAATCCCAATCGTCGACGGGTATGGAAACGAAGGTCGGCCCACGCGGGGGCTGCATTGCGATGTAGTAGGCTCGCGCCAGAGCCGCGGGGACATCGGCTGCGCGCGCCGGCTCGCAGCTCCATTTCACATAGGGCTTGGGCAACTCCGTGGCCTGCGCGGCGAACAGGAACGGCTCGAACGGCAGAATGGAACGGGCTTGTTGGCCGGCCGTGATCACGAGCGGCGTCTGATTCTTGTAGGCCGTGAAAATGTTGCCCAAAGCGTGGCCCACGCCGACCGCCGAATGCAGATTGACGAGCCCGGCGTTGCGGGTCGCCTGGGCGTAGCCATCTGCCATGCCGACGACGATCGACTCCTGCAGCCCGAGCACATAACGGAAATCCGCGGGAAAACCCCGGAACAGCGGCAGCTCGGTCGAGCCGGGGTTGCCGAAGATCGTCGTCATGCGAAGCCCGCGGAACAGGCTCAGAACGGCCTCGCGCACCGTCGTCTGCGGCTCGCAAGCCCCATCCCGGCGGTCATTTTCAGCTCTGGCGGGGGCCTGCATCGAAGTCTCCTCTACCGCGCGCGGCGCGCATTCTCGCGGTAAGAGAGTCTCAAGGACCAGACCTGTTTCGTCCAGTGTCCGCCCCGCGGCCTCTAAAGCGGCTTCACAGCGTGAACCCCACCATTGCGGTCGCGAAATCCTGGCCACGGTTCGGAAGCCTGATGCCGGCGTTGGACCAATGGCGGATCTCCAGCTCGAGAAAGGCCCGGCGCGGCTTCAGCGCCACGCGCACTCCCAGTTGCGAGGCGAAGTTCCAATGGGTGGCCGACAGATCGTTTTCCTGCGTTTTGTAGGAGACGCCGAAGCCGAAGAACAGCTTCCAGGACCGGCTTCCCGCCAGCTGCCACCGGCGCGACAGCGAAGCGCCCCAGTAAGGGTCGGCGGTCTGATGCTGCGCGTGAATGTAAGGGTCGTAGAATCTTTGCCCGTCGGCCATCCGAAACACGCCGAGCTCGTAGCGGTTGTCATCCATGACGAGCGTGACCGGGATGACGGTCGCGTGGGTCGCGCTCCAGAAATGATATGTCCCGCCAATGCCCGTCTGCAGCTGGGATTTTTCCCAGAAAGATGCCTCGTCCGCGTGCGCGTTCGACGCTGGCGCAAACACAGGGGCCAGCAAAGCGGCCAGCATCAGGGCCGGCACATTCAGAATGCGCACTGCTAGCATCGGCATGAGCCTCCACCGACTCTCGAGCCCGGCCGGCCGATTTCTCTTCATGTTTCCAGAACGAGCACAGCAAAACCAACCGCGACGCGGTTGACAGGAAATGCGGCATTGAAGCCAGCATCCAAGCGCACCTTCGACTCAGGGAGGCCTCTCTCTTTCGAGAGAGCTCGATTCATTGCGGCGGGTTGGGGGCTAACAGCCGCAAGACTCGTGCCCTTGCCCGAGCTCAGCCGTGACAATATTTTTCCTGACCCATCCGGGTGGTACCCAGCCGGGCGCTCAAGGACCACAGCGCGTACAGCGAACACACCGGGAGCGCCGCAATGACAACCTTCCCGACGTTGAAACAATGGAACGATGAGCGTGCAAGCCTGTTGGCGAGCGCCCTGCGAGAGCGGTGTTTCGGATTCGCCCGTTGCTCCTGCGTACCTTACGCTCGGAGATCTGTTACCACGAGCGATGGTCAGTCCGTTGAAGGCGCGGACGCGCTTGCCCGGCAAATCTCCGTCGCGCGCCCGGCGGCGAGCGGCACCTCCAACAAAGGCGTGGCGCGTGCCCTCGCTATTTCCACGAACACGGTGAACTCTCTCATCTCGCGGCGGTGTTCGAGAACCTGGCCGTGACGACACGCGCGGAAGCTGTCGCGACAGCAATCCGTCGCGGCGAGCTGTCCCTATGAGCCGCCGCTTCGCACTCGCCCACACGATTTGGCGGGGCCGCTAGAACCAGTTGTAGTTGAAGCTGATGCTGACGCGCTCCGCCGCGACCGGATTCGGGGGCACCTCGTGGCGCAGCCAGCTTTCAAACAGGACCACGTTCCCCGCTTGCGCCGGCATGACGATCCAGGGTCGATTGTGCGGCCGTGCCGCGGCGATGCGCGGGGGCGCCGCCATGAAGCGCTCGAGCCGCGGGTCCTCGAACTTCAGCCCCGGACAGCCTTTTGGCGTCTTGACGTAGTACGTTCCGCTGATCGTGGATAGCGGATGCAAGTGCAGGCCATGCACCACCTGCCGCGGCATGATGTTCACCCAGCAGTCGGTCATGGCGAGCGCGCGCCCGGCAAGATCGAATTCCAGCGCACGAGCGAATGCCGCGACGTGCCGATTCAGCTTGCGTTCGAGGCTTGCAAACGTCGGGGACAATTGATGCATGCGGCTTGCGGAGTTATAAGACGTGAAGCCGCCGGGGTAATTCTTCGTGGACCACCGCCGGCCGGCTGCGTCATCGAGCCGCAGCTGCTGACATTCCTGTAGCAGCCGATCGTTGAGCTGCCGCCAGCCTGGTTGGCTCAGGCGCGCCGAATGGACGAGCGTAGGCAAGAACGTGTGGGTCGTCATGACCGGGATTATATGAAACAGGCGCCTTACGGCACATGGCACTCTGCACTCGCGGCGGCGGATCTGGCCCGATCCGCGATCACGCTCAATTACCTGCAAACGACCGGCGGAGCACTGCACTGGGTTGAGAGCCGTCCCGCGGACGGCGGCCGCTATGTGATCGTCACCCCTGCGGCGAATGGTGAGGTCAGAGAGTTGACCCCCTCAGGGTTCAACGTCCGGACACGCGTCCACGAGTACGGCGGGACACCTTACGCGCTGAGTCAAGGCGCGATCTATTTTAGCAACTTCTCCGATCAGCGCCTCTACGTCCAACGGCCGGGTGAAGACCCCATCGCGCTCACACCGCAAGGGTACCGGTACGCCGACTACGAACCGGATAGCGCCGGCTCCCGGCTGTTCTGCGTGCGTGAAGACCACACCGGCGGTGCAGAGCCGAAGAACGCGATCGTTGCCCTTGATACCCGGGGAAACGGCGCCGGAAGTGTGCTCTTCGGCGGAAGCGATTTCGTCGCCTACCCCCGTGTAAGTCCGGATGGGCGGCGCATGGCCTGGATTGCATGGGACCATCCCGACATGCCCTGGGACACCACCACCCTTTGCGTGGCGGACCTGACGAGCACGGGGCTGTCTGGCATCACCCCGGTTGCCGGAGGTTCTCGGGAGTCCGTGATGGAGCCTCGGTGGGATACCGACGGCACGCTGTATTTCATTTCAGACCGCTCGAACTGGTGGAACCTGTTCCGCTACAGGGACAACCGGACCGAACCTGTCTTTTCCATGGAAGCGGAGCTCGGGAACCCGCTGTGGACGCTGGGCCAATCGAACTACGTCCTCACGGGCGATGGCCGCGCTATCGTCCGCTATGGGGTCGCTGCCAGGGACCGGCTCGGCGTGGTCAACCTCCAGTCGGGCCAGCTCATCCCGCTGGATCTCCCGTTCGTCGGCCTATCGAATCTGCAGCTCCTGTCCCCGAACGCCGTCGCGGCGATCGCTGCATCGCCGAGCGAAGAGGCGGCGGTCGTGACAATCGACCTTCGCACGGCGCGCCATCGGGTACTGCGCGCACCGGGCTCTGTGAAGCTCGACGCTGCCTTCCTGTCGGTCGCCGAGCCGATCGAGTTTCCGACCGCCGGGGGTCTGACAGCGCACGCATTCTATTACCCGCCCGTGAATCCGGAATTTAAGGCGCCATCCGGCGAGAAACCGCCGCTGGTCGTAAAGGTCCACGGCGGGCCCACGAGTCATTCGAAGTCCGAGCTCGCCATGGCGACGCAGTACTGGACCTCCCGCGGCTTTGCACTGTTGGACGTAAATCATGGCGGCAGCAGCGGTTTCGGCCGCGACTATCGCGAGCGCCTCAATGGAAACTGGGGCATCGTCGATGTGGGCGATGTCGTTGCCGCGGTGAGGTATCTGGTCGATGAAGGCCGGGTCGATGGTAACCGCGTCGCCATTCGAGGCGGCAGCGCGGGGGGCTTCACTGTGCTCGCGGCGCTCGCGTTCCACGATGTTTTCAAGGCCGGAGCCAACTACTACGGCGTGAGTGATCTCGAAGCACTCGCGCGCGATACGCATAAATTCGAGAGCCGTTACCTGGATCGTCTCGTCGCACCACTACCGCAGGGCCGGGCCCTTTACGAGGCACGCGCGCCGATCCGCCATCTCGAGCACTTTAAGGCCGCGCTCATCACCTTTCAGGGAGCGCAGGACATGGTCGTCCCTCCGGACCAATCGCGCGCCATTGTGAATGCCCTCAAATCCAAGGGAGTGCCGGTCGCCTACATCGAGTTCGAAGGCGAGCAGCACGGCTTTCGCAAGGCCGACAGCATCGTGCGGTCGCTCGAGTCGGAGCTCGCCTTCTACGGCCAGGTATTCGGTTTCACGCCGGCGGGTCCGCTTCCGCCCGTCGCGCTGCTGTAGTGCATCGCGACCGCCCGCCCCTGCACGTGCGACAGACCCTCTCTAGATCACTTGATCTGCGGGGCGGTGACAGAATCATCCGACACGCGGCTGCCCGCCCTTGACCTCATTGCGCTGCTCGCGAAGGAGGGGCCGGTCAATCTGCTGCGCGTAGAGATCGATGTCGCAGGACGTCACGCCGCACGCTTTGAAGTGCTCTTTCCAGCCATCGACGACCCGCGTGACGGTGCGCAATTCCCTGACGGCGTCGTCCTTGCGGAGCCCGAACATCTGCGACATCGAGAGGGCATTGGCGAGCGTCGAGTCCGCCTCATGCTCTCCCACACGCATCTGCTGGAACCCGAGCGCCTGGCCGGATGGCAGGACATCGTAGGCGGGCGAGAGCTCGTACTGTTGCGCGTCGGTCATCAGCAATGCATGGTTCGTCTCGTGATCGTCCGTGTTGTCGATCAGGATGTTGAAGACCATTCGCCGAAATAACTCACGCATGTGGCCGACATACAGGTCGCCTGCGGTTACACCCTTGCGACGCAGTAATTGCGCCAGCTCCGGATAGCCGAAACGTTCGGCCGCAGCACGCAGGGCGACGCCTGCCGAAAGACAGTGCACTCGTACGTCCCGGTTACGATCGAAGCGTTTCACCGCGACCGCATGACCGTGCGTCAGCGTGACTGCCATCGTTGCGGCGACTCGAATCTCGGCCTTGCGCGCGAGCGTCATCGCCGCGTGCTCGATCAGCGGTGTATCCGTGGGTTCGCCGTTGGCAAACTTGATGACCCATTGATCTCCTGCGATGTTCAGCAAGGCCTTGGGTCGCGCGCCGCCCATCGTGACTCCTGGCGATATGAGGCGTCTCTGCTCAGGTGGAATCGGCTCGTTTTCCTGCACCTTGCGGATGAGTCCGTGGATCTGATCGGCTTCGTCGAGCGTCGGCAGGGGACCTAGGCGGCGCGGTAGATAATGCTCCGCGGACGTTGACACACCCAGGGCACCGGACCGATCGTCACCCGCGAAATAGAGGTATTCGAGCAACGACAGCCGCGCGGGCTTGTCGATGCACCGGATCACCCGCTCTCCCCAGCGATCCGGCCGGGCGTCGTCCACGGCGCCGACCGCAACACCTTTCTCGGTCGGCAGGAATTCTTCGTCGATGAGCGGGAGATCCTCGCTCAAGGGGAAACCGCGCTGTAGCCAGGCGGCGAGGTATCGCAAGGACACCCCCTGATTGGAGCGAACCAGGTTCAGCTCGGCGATCGGCAGGGGCTGCTCCGGCCGGGTGAGCAGCCACAGGTACAACCGGTCAACCGGCCGGTGCGGGACCGGATCAGTCACCCGCAGTCTTACGGCGGGCCAGCCGCCCTTCCGCGGAGGCCGCCGATCTCACGGCGCGCCGCTTCAACGCACCGCGGACTTCGTTCTCCAGAGCACCCCGATCGGTGGCCGGCGCGGCGAGTTCGGGAAGCGCCGCCGCCCTGCCGATCAGCCACAATGCGGTAGCGTAAATTCCCGTGCCGACCCCGGGATCGCCCCGCTCCATCCGTATCAGCGTGGGTACGGAGCACCCCACACGTTTAGCCCACGCCCGCTGCGATTCGTGTCGCCTGACGCGTGCGATGGCCAGGTTCTCGCCCAAGGCGCGCAGTGCCTGCGCAACAGCAGGCGGCATGACGGCCAGGGCGACGGGACTCTTGGGCATGCGCTCCATTCCAGTTAATTGACAAAGAGCTTATCAAAACGCCCGGTTTGGTCAAGTCTATATCATCTAGCGCGAAGCTCCTCGAACAACAAAGACTTTATCAACAGCCGGTGTCCGGAAATATCTATGCAATCTCTACAAGCCGAGCGCGCTCAGGCCGGGGTGCTCGTCCGGCCGGCGCCCGAGGGGCCAGTGATATTTGCGTTCCGCCGCTCCAATGGGCAAGTCGTTGATGCTGGCAATGCGCAGGCGCATCAATCCCTGGTCATCGAACTCCCAGTTCTCATTGCCATAGGAGCGGAAGTGCTGTCCGCTGTCGTCATGCCATTCATAGGCGAAGCGCACAGCGATGCGGTGATCCGTAAAGGCCCATAGCTCCTTGATCAGGCGGTAATCCACCTCCCGCGCCCATTTACGGGCGAGGAAGGCCTCGATTTCGGCACGGCCCTGCAGGAACTCCGCGCGATTCCTCCAGCGGCTATCCTCGGTATAGGCCAGAGACACGGCATGCGGATTTCGGCTGTTCCAGGCATCCTCAGCCAGCCGGACCTTCTGCGCGGCGCTCGCGGCGGTGAACGGCGGAAGCGGGGGTCTGGACATGGACGTTCTCCTGGGCGGATAGGGCCGTCGAGGCTGCGATTATCGTGCAGATGTCGCGCGAGATCACTCACAGCCGATCTTCTCCCGCCGGTCGCGGCTCGCGATCAGCTTGTCCTGTGCCGCGCGCCCACATCCATTCGGCGCCGTCATCGGATGGCCCTGCGTTCGTGAGCGTGGTGGACAACACGTCCTCGAGCGGTTCGGCACGAGCGTAAGCCGCCCGTAGGGTGCGCAGAGTCCGCTCGCTCCTAACATGTCGTTTCAATTGCGGCCGCTGCCGCGAACCTGTACTTTCGAAGATCAATCATTGCAGCCGTGGAACCCGCATGCGCACCCCACCCGCCGCCGCGGCACGGGCCAACCTCGTGCGCAGCGACCGTTCGCTCGCCTACGCCTGGTATGTCGTCGCCATCCTGATGGCGGCGTATGTCATGTCGTTCATCGATCGCCAGATCATGGCGCTGCTGATCGAGCCGATTCGCGCCGATCTCGGCCTCAGCGACACGCAGTTCGCAATCGTCCATGGACTCGGGTTCTCCCTCTTCTACGCGGTCATGGGCATCCCCATTGCAAGACTCACGGACCGGCGCTCGCGGCCGCTCATAATTTTTCTGGGCGTGTCCTTCTGGAGCCTCGCGACGGCGGCTTGCGGACTCGCCAACAGCTTCTGGCACCTGCTCATGGCACGGTTCGGCGTGGGCGCCGGGGAGGCGTCCCTTTCCCCCGCCACCTACTCCCTGCTCGCGGACTACTTCCCGCGCGAGAAGCTTGGGAGGGCGGCTGCGGTCTACTCCACCGGATCGTTCATCGGCGCGGGACTCGCGTTTCTCCTCGGGGGCTCGGTCATTGCGGCGGTCTCTCATACATCGGGCGTGACCCTGCCGCTGCTGGGGACGTTGCGTCCATGGCAATTGACCTTCATCGTCGTCGGCCTGCCAGGCGTGCTCGTGGCCGCTCTGATCCAACTTACGCTGCGCGATCCTGCGCGTACGGAGTTCTCCCCCGCTGTAGCCGGCAGGTCCGAGCCAGGCCTCTGGGCCTTTCTGGCTGCGAACCGTGGCGTGTTCGCGACCCACTTTTTCGGCTACTCCATGTCCGCGATGGCGCTGTTCAGTCTGCTGTCCTGGGCGCCGGCCTACCTGATCCGGACGTTCGGCCTGCGCGCGCAGGAGACCGGCTACACACTCGGGCCGGTCGTGATGATTGCGTGCACCGGCGGAGTGTTGGTCAGCGGCTGGCTCATGGACATCCTGCGCGCCCGTGGCCTGGTCGACGCGCCGATGCGCACCGGTGTCATTGGAGCATGTGGATTGCTCCTGCCCGCGGCTGTGTTGCCGTTCGCGCCGAACCTGGGAGCGGCCGTGGCCGTCCTGTCGATCGCGTTCTTCTTGGCCGCCTTTCCCATGCCGCCCTCGGCCGCGGCCATGCAACTGCTGACTCCCAACCGCCTGCGGGCGCAGGTGGCGGCCCTGTTCCTCTTCTGCAATTCCCTGGTCGGCCTCGCGCTCGGCTCGGTCCTCATCGGTAGCCTCAATGACTACGTATTCCGCAGTCCACGAGCGATCGGCGCGTCGCTGGCCATCGTCAGCTGCGGAGCGGGCATGCTCGCCATAGTGTTGCTCGGAACGGGCTGCCGGCTGTTCCGGGACAAGATGGCAGGACAACTTGAGGCTTAAAGTAATACGCCCTATAGTTGGGGGATGAACCCACTCGATCTGTTCGATGTCGCCGGCGCCTTGAGCGAAGAGGAACGGATGGTGCAGGACTCGGTCGCCCGGCTGGTCGACGAGAAGGTGCTGCCGATCATCCAAAAGTGCTTCGAGGAGCACCATTTCCCCAAGGAACTGGTGCCTGAGCTGGCCTCCCTGGGGCTGCTGGGCTCCTCCCTCAAAGGCTACGAGTGCCCCGGACTGAACGCGATCAGCTACGGGCTGATCTGCCAGGAGCTCGAGCGCGGGGACTCCGGCATCCGCAGCTTCGTCTCCGTGCAGTCCTCCCTGTGCATGTACCCCATCTACGCCTTTGGCTCCGAGGCGCAGAAACAGAAGTACCTGCCCCGCATGGCCCGGGGCGAGGTGATCGGCTGCTTCGGCCTCACCGAGCCGCACGGCGGCTCGGATCCGGCGAACATGAAAACCCATGCGAAGCGGCGCGGCACCGACTGGGTCATCAACGGGGCGAAGATGTGGATCACCAACGGGGCGATCGCCGATCTGGCCATCGTGTGGGCCCAGACGCCGGAGGGCATCCGCGGCTTTCTCATCGAGAAGGGCACCCCCGGCTTCGCCGCCCCCGAGATCGAGCGCAAATTCTCCCTGCGCGCCTCGGTCACCTCCGCCTTGTTCTTCGACAACGTCGTGGTGCCGCAGGAGAACGTGCTGCCCGATGTGGTGGGCCTCAAAGGCCCCCTGTCCTGCCTCACGCAGGCCCGTTACGGTATCGCCTGGGGCGTCATCGGCGCCGCCCAGGCCTGTCTTGCGCAGGTGCTGGAGTACTCCAAGACCCGCAGCCTCTTCGGGCGCCCGCTGGCGCAAAACCAGGCCACCCAGATCCGCCTGGCCGAGATGGCCCGTGGCATCACCACCGCGCAACTGCTCGCCCTGCAACTGGGGCGCTTGAAGGACCAGGGCACCTTGCAGCCCACGCACGTGTCCTTGGCCAAATGGAACAACTGCCGCATGGCCCTCGAGGTCGCCCGCGACTGCCGCGACCTCTTGGGCGCGGCCGGCATCAGCGCCGAGTTCGTCCCGATCCGCCACATGCTCAACCTCGAAAGCGTCATCACCTACGAGGGCACCCAAACCATCCACCAGCTCACCATCGGACGCGCACTGACGGGCCTCAACGCTTTCTAGCGGCGATCGACAACTGTCCTGTCATACGCAACCGCCTAGCCCGGCCACACAACACCGACCGCCAACAGCGCGATCAGTGCGAGCCAGTTGGTAATCAGCTCGCCCCGTTCCGCCAACAGCCGTTTCACTTTCATGAGCCTGCTCCGGTAGTGGTCCATACCGGAGCATTTCGCCAGTGCGGCAGCGCCGATCGGGAAGGCCAACGGGCAGGGCGGGGATGAATTGTGGCAAACAATGGCGGCGCTGGATGAGGCCAGGCACCATCGCCCCCGTCGGCGCCAACCGCCGAAGTCCACCAGGCGCGAAGTGCGATGAGGATGCTTTAACCCGCACCTCGCAGGCTGTAGCCTGTGCAGCTATGAAACGCCAGGTCGCCATAGTCGAAGACGAACCCGCGATCCGAGATAACTACGCTGCGGCGTTTACCCGCGAGGGCTATGTGGTCCGCGCCTACGGCAATCGCGTGCAGGCCATGGCCGCCTTCACGGCGCGCCTCCCGGACCTGGCCGTTATCGACATTTCGCTAGAGGATGAGCCCGAGGGCGGTTTCGAGCTCTGCCGGCAACTTCGGGCACTCTCGGCCGAGCTGCCGATCATTTTTCTCACCGCGCGTGACAGCGAGCTCGACGCGGTGTCGGGGTTGCGCCTGGGCGCCGATGATTTTCTCACGAAGGATTTGAGCCTTGCGCACCTCATCGCAAGAGTCAACGCGCTCTTCCGTCGGGTCGATGCGCTGCGTAAGCCGGCGCAAGCCTCGGAAGTGATTCGACGCGGACCGCTCACGCTCGATGGCGAACGCATGCAGGTGCAATGGGAAGGACAGGTCGTGCTGTTATCCCTCACCGAGTTCTGGATCGTCCACGCGCTTGCGCGCAATCCGGGACACGTCAAGAACCGCCAGCAGCTCATGGACGCAGCCAACGTTGTCCTCGATGACAACACCATCACATCGCACATTAAGCGCGTCCGCCGCAAGTTTCAAAGCATCGATCCGACGTTCGACGCCGTGCAGACCGTGTACGGCATGGGCTATCGCTGGGTCGAATGACTCTCCAGTCAGATGTCCCTGCGTTTAAAACTCCTTCTGCTCGGCTTGGCGACGCTCGTACTGCCCTGGGGCGGCTGCCGTTACGCACGCGAGATGGAATCGGCCCTGCGCGAGGGCGAGGAGAATTCGCTTCAAGCGGTCGCGCAGACGATCGCCGCGTCGCTGCAGGGACGTGGCGATCTCCTTTACCGCGAAGGCAAAACGCATGATGTCGTGCAGGCCGGCCCCTATGACCTGAAACCGATCGTGCTCAGCGCCCAGCCTTTTCTGGATGGCTATGCGGGCGAATGGCCGCACGCGCCGTCCGCCTGGGCCTGGTTTGCCAAAGGCCGGCATCGATTCGGAATTCTCACGGGCGTGTTCGAGCGCACGCTGTACCTGCAGCTCGATGTCCAGGATGAGCACCTCGTTTTCGATACCGCCGGGGCGAACCCCCTCGAATCCGGCGCTGCGGGAGATCGCGTCTGGCTCGGAATGCAGGACGCGGACGGCCTGGAGCGACAGTTTTTCATCGCGGCGACCGGACCGGGCTCCGTCACCGCACGACACATCGAGACGGGCGAATACGGACAGCAGCAGGCCGTGGATGAACCGCGAATCGTCGGTGCATGGCAGCCGAGCCCCCAGGGATACCGCCTCGAGCTGCGCGTACCGCTGTCGATGATCGGCCGGCGCTTTGGTGTTTTGATCGACGATCGCGATGCACGCGGCGCGACGCCGGTGAGCTACGGCACCCTGAATAGCGACGATCTGCACACAGTCGGGCGCCTCATCGTGGCTGCCCCTGAGCTCACGGGCTATCTCGCGCAATTCATGCAACCGGGTTTACGCCTCTCGGTCACGACGCCAGGGGGGCTAACTCTCGCCCGCGCCGATGCCCTTGCGCAGGTGACGGAGCTCGGTCCCGAGCGCGGAATTCTCGCTCGCTTCTATCGCCGGTTCGTCGATCGTCCCGGCGAGCGAAAGCTCATCGAATCCGCGGCGCCCATTTACGATCGCGATCACCGCGACATCATCGGGGACCTGCAGGTCACGCAAACCGCGGATCGTTGGTTGGGATTGCGCGATCGTGCGCTCACGCAGATGCTCAATTTCACGCTCATCACGAGTGCCGTGGCGGTCATGGCGATGTTTGCTTTCGCTGCGCGGCTTGCCGTACGCCTCTCCCGATTGCGGCGAGCGAGCGAATCGGCGCTGACCCGCGAAGGGCTCGTCACCACGTTCCCGGAAACGGCCGCTCCGGACGAGCTCGGCGATGTGGCCCGCGGCTTTTCGACGCTCCTGGGTCGCCTGAACGAGTACACGGGCTACCTACGAACCTTGGCCGGGAAGCTGGCCCACGAAATCCGCACACCTCTCACGATCGTGCGCTCGTCGCTCGAAAACCTCGAATCGGAAGAGGTGCCCGTCACTGCGCGCGTCTATCTCGAGCGCGCCCGCCAGGGCAGCGAGCGGCTGAATGCCATTCTCATTGCCATGGGTGCGGCCACCCGCGTCGAAGAGGCGATCGGCAATTCAGAGCGCTCGAGGTTTGATCTGGTGCCCGTGATCGCATCCGCTGCCGATGCCTATCGCGCTGCTTTTCCGCAGCGCGGCTTCGCGATCGAATTACCCCACGAACCCGTCATGATCGACGGCGCTCCCGACCTGATCGTGCAGATGCTCGACAAGCTCATCGACAACGCCGTGGATTTCAGCCCACCGGCGGCCACGCTCACCATCCGGCTCGATCTCGAACCTCATGCGGCGGTACTGGAGGTCGACAACCCCGGCCCGCCCCTCGCGCCCGAAACGCAGGCACGCTTGTTCGAGTCGCTGTGGCAATCCCGCGGGGGCGACAGCGATGGCCGCCCGCATTTCGGCCTCGGCCTGTACATCGTGCGCTTGATCGCCGAATTTCACGGCGGAAGTGCCTCTGCCGCGAATCTGCCCGGAGCGGCGGGAGCACGTTTTTCGGTGCGGCTCGGGAGGTAGCATCGCGGCTCGCGAGGCAGCTCCGGCGCGCCACCATCCGGCCTGCCGCAACTTTCCGTGCACCCAATCCGGTCGCTGCAGCGAGGCAGCGTGCCCGGAAGCCGGATATTGCGTCGCAAAATTTCAATGTCAGCGAAATACTACATGGCATTTTGGCCGGGAATCAGTACACTCCGCTCCATAGGCCCATGCCATCGGTTGCAAGTCTCGGTTTCTTATCGATATACCAAAGACTGGCACCCCGCTTGCTTGGGTTCGGGGCAGAGTAGCGATCCGGCTGTGCGTACGAGCCAACAGCCGGGACTGGTTTTGGGAGGGAGCGGAACAGCACAAGAAACTCGGGTGATCGACGCGGGCACGGGTAAAGGCAGCCGCTAACTTGCTGTGGCTGTCCGGAGCGATCGTCGCGTGCAATGACACGCGGGCCTCGCAATTGAGGCCGGAGCACATAGCTCCAGCGTTTCAGCCGAAACTCATAGATGCTCGTGATGACGCGACCCACCGTGCGCCAAGGCGTTGCAAGACGTCCGTGCCGGTTGGAGCTGACAGCGGTCCACTGGGACGTCGATGAAATAGAAGACTTTAAACACCCCGCCTTACGGCGGGGTTTTTTTTGGGCTGAAAGGCGCCTGCGGCGCTTTCAACGAGCGCGACTAGGGGCATGGTAGGGGCACGCCGGCTGGGCGCCCCCGTCAAAAGGCGTGGCTTTTGCCGGCGAAAAGCGGGCCGGTTGGGGGCCAGGGACGTGGGGAGAGGAGCCGCGCGGCGGTTGTCAGGCGCTACCAACACACCGCCGGCGCGAACTTGGGGGCCCCATTGTGAATAGCCTGACAGCGCCGGATCGCGCTGCCAGGGCGATTCAACCCAGGCCGAGGTAACCCAGAATGCCTTTCGCGGCCTCGCGGCCTTCGAAGACGGCGGTCACGACCAGGTCGGAGCCACGGACCATGTCGCCGCCGGCGAAGACCTTGGAGTTGGTCGTCTGAAATGGCGCCTCGCGCGCGGCCGTAACACGAACGCGGCCGTTGGGATGTAAGCGGATCTCGTGGCGCTCGAACCACTCCGGCGGACTGGGCAGGAAGCCGAACGCGATGATCACGGCATCGGCGGGCACGACCTGCTCCGATCCGGGAATCGGCTCCGGGATGCGGCGACCACGCGCGTCCGGTGCGCCAAGCCGGGTCTCCACGACCTTCACGCCTTCGACGTGCTCGGACCCGACGATCTCGATCGGCTGGCGGTTGAAGAGAAACTCGACGCCCTCTTCCTTGCTGTTCTTGTAGTCGCGCCGCGAGCCCGGCATGTTGTGTTCGTCGCGGCGGTAGGTGCAGGTGACGGACTCGGCACCCTGGCGGATGGCCGTGCGGTTGCAGTCCATGCCGGTATCGCCGCCACCCAACACCACGACGCGCTTGCCGCGCATGCTGACGAGCGCTGCCGCGCTGCCCGGCAATCCGAGCTCATGATTGATGTTCGAAATGAGATAGGGCAGCGCCTCGTGCACTCCCGGCAGATCCTCGCCCGGGAAGCCGCCCTTCACATAGCGATAGGTTCCCATGCCCAGGAAGACGGCATCGTATTCGGCGACGAGGCTGTCGAACGAGACATCGGCGCCCACGTCGATGCCGAGACGAAACTCGACGCCCATGCCTTCCATGATCTCGCGGCGCTTTTCGACGACTTCCTTCTCGAGCTTGAACGGCGGAATCCCGAACGTGAGCAGCCCGCCGATACGGGTATAGCGATCGAACACCACGGGTGTGACTCCATTGCGCACGAGAATATCCGCGCACCCGAGGCCGGCCGGGCCGGCCCCGATAATGGCAACGCGCCTGCCGTTCGGCTGCACGTTGGACATGTCGGGTTTCCAACCGCGCTTGAACGCTTCGTCGGTGATGTACTTCTCTATCGAGCCGATCGTCACGGCGCCCAGGCCATCATTCAGGGTGCAGGCCCCCTCGCACAGCCGATCCTGTGGGCAGATGCGGCCGCAGACCTCGGGCAGCGAGTTGGTCTTGTGGGACAGCTCGGCTGCTTCGAACAGGTTGCCTTCCTGGATGAGCTTGAGCCAGTTGGGGATGTAGTTATGGACGGGGCACTTCCACTCGCAGAACGGGTTGCCGCAGGCGATACAGCGGCCCGCCTGCTGTGAGGCGCCCTGTGGGTCGAAATGCGCATAGATCTCGTTGAAGTTGCTGACGCGCACGTCCACCGCGGTCTTCGCGGGATCCGCGCGGGGGATGTCCAGAAACTGAAGGTTCTTGTCTGCCATGAAATTGATTATCCGTGCCCGCGTGATGCGGCGCGCCGCAGGTTCTCGATCAGCGAATCGATCGACGCCGCTTTCGGCTTCACGACCCAGAACTTGCCGATGTACGAACGCAGGTCGTTCAGGATCTCCTCGGCCCAGCTGCTGGCGGTCTCCGCGACATGCTCCTCGAGCAGGCTTTGCAGATGCTGCAGATGGGATTGCATCGATTCCGCGTGGATGCGGCTGATGTCGATGAGCTCGTGGTTGTAGCGGTCGACGAAATCGCGCTCGAGGTCGAGCACATAGGCGAAACCGCCGGTGAAACCCGCTCCGAAGTTCACGCCCGTACGTCCGAGGACGCAAACGACACCGCCGGTCATGTACTCGCAGCAGTGATCGCCCGCCCCTTCGATCACCGCGATGGCGCCCGAATTGCGCACCGCGAAGCGCTCGCCCGCAACGCCCGCGGCATACAGGTGCCCGCCGGTGGCGCCGTACAGACACGTGTTGCCCATGATGATCGTTTCTTTCGCGACATAGCGGGCATTGCGTGGCGCACGCAGGACGATCTTGCCGCCCGCCATCCCCTTCCCGACGTAATCGTTGGCATCGCCTTCGAGGTACAGGTGCAGCCCGCCGGCGTTCCAGACACCGAAGCTCTGCCCGATATTGCCGCTCAGCCGCACGGCGAGCGGGGCTTCCTCCATGCCGTAGTTACCCCAACGCCTGGCAATCTCGCCGGAGAGGCGTGCGCCCACGGAACGATTGAAGTTCTTCACTTCGTAATGCCACTCGCCACCGGTCTTGCCCTCGATGGCGGGCAACATGTCGCGCACCATCCGCTCCGCGAGCTCGCCCTTGTCGAAGGGGGCGTTGGAGGCAGTCGCGCAGAACTGCGGTACGTCCTGCCCAAGACCCGCGGTCGACAGGATCGGCGTCAGGTCCAGCTTGCGCTGCTTCGGCGTCTGGCCTTCCAGGATCTGCAGGTACTCCGTGTGTCCGATGAGATCCTCGATGCGGCGAACGCCCAGGCTCGCGAGGATCTCCCGGACCTCCCGCGCGACGAACTGGAAGTAGTTCACCACCATTTCCGGCAGGCCGATGAAGAACTTCTTGCGCAGCACGCTGTGCTGGGTCGCAACGCCCGTGGCGCAATTGTTGAGATGACAGATGCGCAGATACTTGCAACCCAGGGCCACCATCGGCGCGGTGCCGAACCCGAAGCTCTCGGCGCCGATGATGGCGGCTTTGATGACGTCGAGGCCGGTCTTGAGCCCGCCGTCGGTCTGCAGACGCACGCGGTGGCGCAGGTCATTCAGCCGCAGTGTCTGATGCGTTTCCGCGAGCCCGAGCTCCCATGGCGTGCCGGCGTACTTGATGGACGAAAGCGGGCTCGCGCCCGTGCCGCCGTCATAGCCGGAGATCGTGATGAGGTCGGCGTAGGCCTTGCAGACACCCGCCGCCACCGTGCCGACGCCGGGCTCGGCAACGAGCTTCACCGACACGAGCGCCTGCGGATTGACCTGCTTCAGATCGAAGATCAGCTGCGAAAGGTCCTCGATCGAGTAGATGTCGTGATGCGGCGGCGGCGAGATGAGTCCCACCCCGGGGCGCGCGAAGCGCAACCGGGCGATCATGTCGTTGACCTTGTGCCCGGGAAGCTGTCCGCCTTCGCCGGGCTTCGCTCCCTGCGCGACCTTGATCTGCAGCACCTCGGCGTTGACGAGGTATTCCGGCGTCACGCCGAAGCGCCCCGAAGCGACCTGTTTGATCTTCGAGTTCTTCTCGGTGCGATAGCGCGCCGGATCCTCGCCGCCCTCGCCCGAGTTGGAGCGGGCGCCGAGCCGATTCATGGCGATGGCGAGCGCCTCGTGAGCTTCGGGCGACAGTGCGCCGAGCGACATGCCCGCGCTGTCGAAGCGGGAGAGTACGGACTGGACGGACTCGACTTCCTCCAGAGGGATCGGTGTGGTGCCCGGCTTGAGCGCCAGCAGGTCGCGC
>JAQGOC010000021.1 GCA_028293805.1 Gammaproteobacteria bacterium | reverse complement strand
CGGCCGGCAAGCGCGCCCGCCGCTTCGGCGACCGTTGCCACGAGACCCTGCTCCGGACGGAAATGATAATACTCGCCGGGCTCGATGCGCTTTCCCGTCTGCGCCTCCGCCGAGAGATCCAGGCCATAGCCGAGCGCCTCCAGCAGGCGCTTCTCGAAGATCCGCAGGCCCGGCTCGAGCGGTGCGCCCCGCCGCAGGCTCTCGAGAGTCTCATGATAGTTGTCGAACAGCGCCGGCAGCGGATCGTGACGGGTGGTGAGCTTCATCAACAGCTCGTTCAGATAGAACGCCGCCATCAGGCAGGGAGCCGGCACTGGCGGACCGTGCTCGCTGCTTTCCGCAGCGGTCAGCTGCGCCGCCTCGCCGCGGCCGGTCCAGGAGAGCAGCAGCAGCTGGAATGGCTGCAGGACCGAGGCGAGCTTCGCTTTCGGCCCGCGCACGCCGCGTGCAAACAGGCAGAGCCGTCCATGATCGCGCGTCACCACTTCGAGGATGCGGCTCGTATCGCGATACGGCCGGTGATGCAGGATGTAGCCCGGCGTAAGCTGGATGCGGCGGAGGCTGCGCGTCATTCGAGACCGAGCTCCTGCAGCGCGCGCGCGTTATCGGCCCAGTTCTCGCGCACCTTCACCCACAGAGTCAGATGCAGCCGCGCGCCGAAAATCTCGTTCAACGCGAGCCGTGAGGAGCGGCCGACGCGCTTCAGCCGCTCGCCCTTCGCACCGATGACGATCGGCTTCTGGCCCTCCCGGTCCACCCAGATGGCTGCACTGACCGCGAGTTGCCCGTCTTCCTCGGCGATCCGCTCGATCTCGACCGCGATGCCATACGGCACCTCCTGGTTGAGCTCCAATGTCAGCTTCTCGCGGATCATCTCGGCGATGCGGAATTCGCGGCTGCGATCGGTGAGCTCGACGGTCGGGAATAGCGCCGGAGACTTCGGCATGTTCGCCGCAATGGTCCGGCGCAGATCCTCGATGCCCTTGCCCTTGAGTGCCGAGATCGGCACGATGGCCAGGAAGTCATGTCGGCGGGCGGTCTCCGCAAGATAGGGAAACAGCCGCTCCCGAGGATGGACACGATCGACCTTGTTCACGGCAAGGATCGCGGGCCGGCCTGAGGACTTGATGCGCTCGAGAGCCAGATCGTCTTCCGCGGTCCAGCGCAGTGCCTCCACCAATTGCACGACGATGTCCGCGTCTTCCAGCGCGCTCGCAGCCGTGCGGTTCATAGCTTTGTTGAGTGCACGGGTCGCATGATGGTGCAGACCCGGCGTATCGACGAAGGCGATTTCTGCGTCAGGTAGACGGGAAATCCCGACAATGCGGTGCCTTGTAGTCTGAGGCCGCGGTGTCACGATGCTCAGTTTCTGGCCCACGAGGGCATTGAGCAAAGTCGACTTGCCGACGTTCGGGCGCCCCACGAGGGCGGCGAAACCGCTGCGAAATTCCGGGGAAGGTGTTTCTGCCAAAGGGTCCTGCCTTGAAAAGGGATGCCAAGAGGGTACCGGACCTGCAATAACTCAAGGCCGGGACCTGTCGATGTCCAGCAGTATGCGCTCGGCGGCCTCCTGCTCCGCGCGCCTGCGACTGGAGCCGCGGCCCTGGGCGTGGCGTCCGATCTCCGCCACATCGCAAGTCACCTGGAACGTCTGAGCGTGCGCTTCGCCCTCGATACGCTCGACTGCATAGCGTGGCAGCGCAAAGCCTCGGGACTGCAGATACTCCTGCAGGCGTGTCTTCGCATCCTTGAGCGTTTCCGGGGCCGGCAGTGCGGCGATGCGCGGCTCGAATAGCCTGCGGATCACGGCCTCCGCCGCATCCAGGCCCCCGTCGAGAAACACGGCGCCGCAGACGGCCTCCAATGCATCGGCAAGGATCGATTGCCTGCGAAAGCCGCCCGTCTTGAGCTCCCCCGAACCGAGCTGCAGCTCGTCACCGAGGCCGATTCCGGCCGCGACTTCGGCGAGCGGCTCGCCACTCACGACCCGGGCCCGCAAGCGGCTCAGGTCGCCCTCGGAGGCCTCCGGGAATACCAGATAGAGGTGGCGCGCAACGGCGAGATTGAGGACTGCATCGCCCAGGAACTCGAGCCGCTCGTTGTTCTGGCCGGAGGCGCTGCGATGCGTGAGCGCCGCGACGAACAAGCTGGCGTCGCGCGGCTCATAGCCGAGCCGCTCGCGCACCCAGCGGACTGGCCAGTCACCGTTTGTCATGCCCGGTGTGCGGCTCCTTCATGAGGCCCTCCTAATCGCCGAGCGAGCTCCCGCCGATCCGCACCTTCTTGTCGAACACCACCAGGATGGCAATGTTCGCAAACAGGGGCGCCTGATCGTCGTACGAGGCTTCCACATTCCACCCTTTACCCTCCCGGGTGATCTTGACGTCCTTGATGTCGGGGTAGTCGAGGCTCTCGATCTCGAAGTGCTTGCTGAGCGAGGTTTTGATGGCTGTCTGGCTGTCCTCGGCCTTATTTTCCGACGCCGTCTGATCCAGACTGCGCGCCAGCTTCATGTAGTTCAGATAGATCGGCGCCAGGCGGATGCCGGCATAGAACACGATCGCGAGCGGCACCAGCAGGATGAGCCAGCCGATCGCCGTGATACCACGTTGCTTGCTACGCATCGATGCCCTCTCCCGTCTGGCGCTGCAGTTAAGAGCGCCTCACTTGATTGCCGATCCCATCCGGCTCCAGGTGGGGCCGCCCGAGCGCTGCGGGTCCCAATTGAACCAGATTCGCGTGGCTTTGCCGACCAGATTCTGTTCGGGCACGAAGCCCCAGACGCGGCCGTCCTCGCTGTTGTCGCGGTTGTCGCCCATCATCAGATACTGCCCCGGGGGCACCACCTTGCTGAACACCTGTGGCTCGGCAAACATGGCGGCGGATTGTCCGTCACCGCAGTTGTAGCCGCGCACCTCCTTGCGATTGCACCCCGCCAGCGGCCCGGGCGACACATCGAGAGGCACGGGGCACAGCATCGCCTGATGGGTGTGCTGGCCCAACTGCTCCTGTGCGAGCTGAAAATTGACATAACAGCCGTCGTTGTAGAGGCCCAGCACCTTGAAGGGTACGGGCTGGCCATTGATGGTGATCTTGTCGCTGCGCACCTCCACATGATCGCCCGGCAGGCCGACCAGGCGCTTGATGTAGTTCACGGACGGATCGAGCGGATAGCGGAACACGACCACATCGCCGCGCTGGGGCGAGCCGACGGAGATGACCTTGCGGTTGATGACCGGCAGCCGCAGGCCGTAGGCGAACTTGTTTACGATGATGAAGTCCCCATCCAGCAGGGTCGGCATCATGGAGTCCGAGGGGATGCGGAACGGCTCGAAAATGAATGAGCGCAGCACCAGCACCACCAGGGCCACGGGGAAGAAGCTGCGGGCGTAGTCGACCGTCCCGGGCTCCCGGAGCAGGCCCGGGTCCTTGCCCGCGGCCCGTGCGGCGGCCGCACGGCGGCGCTGCAGGACGACGGCATCCAGCAGCCACACGAGACCCGTCAGAACAGTGATTCCGAACAACACTGCGCTGAAGTCCAGCCGTTCGGCGACGAGCAGCCGCAGCACGGCGGCACCGACGAGGATCGGCAGCGCATGGTATGCAAACGACATCAGCGGCGGATCGCGCGCGTCCTGCGGTGCGGCGGCGATCTGGCGGCGCGGGCGCAGGAACCAGTCGTCCACGACGCATAGAAGACCCACGGGGAGCGCGAGCCAGGAGAGGAGAATGATGATCTGCATCAGCATAGGAGACCTTGGATCTTGAGCTGTTGAAAGCGGCGCCGGACGGACCCGCTATTTCTCGCGGCCGACCTGCAAAACGGCCAAAAACGCTTCCTGGGGGATTTCGACGTTGCCCACCTGCTTCATGCGCTTCTTGCCTTCCTTCTGCTTCTCGAGCAGCTTCTTCTTGCGGCTGATGTCGCCGCCATAACACTTCGCCAGCACGTTCTTGCGCAGCGCCTTCACCGAGGCGCGCGCAATGATGGCG
>JAQGOC010000016.1 GCA_028293805.1 Gammaproteobacteria bacterium | reverse complement strand
AAGAAGTGAATCTGGTCGTTCTCAGTCGCGCCCAGCACGGTCGAGCCGATGAGAATGGTCGCGATATTGAGCGGAATGCCGGCTGCCCGCATCACCAGAAACACGGACAGGATCGCGAACAGAGAGGGAATCATCGTCATCAGGCGGGCGGAGGGGCTGCGAAACACCACCAGGAACGCGAGAAAGATGACGCTTGCCGTGAGCGCGAAGCTTTCCGAGAGCGTGGGCACCAGCCGCTCGGTGATCTCTCCGGAAAGAGCTCCCTTGCCGACAACCTGGCCGCGAACGTCGCGCAGCGGCGGCTCCTCCTTCTGCACCGCGGCCCACGTCTGCTCTATGAACCTGCGCATGGCTCCTGTTCGGCCGAAGAGCTCCGCGCGTCCACGGATGCTGAGCCGAACACTCGCGAGATCCTTCACGTCGACATAATTGCGCGCACCTGGCTCGGTCAGCATGATCTGTTCGAGATCGGCGGCGAGTTTCTTCCAGGAGGCGTCGTCGTCCGGCAGCTGATCGGATCCGGATTCGACATAGCGCGCCCAACGCAGCACCGAGGTCGGACCATCGACCGCGGTAATGCGCGAATCGTGCTCGAGTCGGCTCGTCAATTTCTCGACGGCATGCAGGAAGTCCGGATCCAGCGCATGGCCGGACCGCGTCTGCAGCCAGAGGTCGGTCACATCCAGCCCGTCGGTTTGTTGAAAACGACGCGTATCCTGTGCCACGCGCTCGCTCGGATTGACGTAAGTCAGCGCATCGGTCTCCAACGGCAGCGGTGCGAGCTTCCCGGGTATGCCGAACAACGAGACGGCCCCACACAACATCAACACGACGGCCCCCCCGACCAGCGGCCAGCGGTAGCGGCGGCTCGCAGGGACGAGCACTTCGACGAAGCCGGGGAACCACTTGCCTGCCGGGACACGTTCCGACCGCAGCGGGGTGCGCAGCAGCGACTGCAGCGCGGGAAATAATGTGAAACAGGATATCCAGGCGACGATCAGGCCGCAGGCCGTCCACAGGCCCATCTCGCGTACCGGGCGAATGTCCGAAACAGCGAGTGCAGCGAAGCCGACCGCGGTCGCGAACATCGAGGCCGTGCATGGCAGGAATTTGTTGGCGAGAGCGCGTGCGTGATGCTCGAGGAGAGTCGGCGCATTGCCCGGCTCCATGTACCGCGAGTGAATGTATACGAGTGTTGCGGTCGTCGTGACCATCACGGTCAGTGGGACAAGCGTCGACACGACCGTGTTGGACCAGCCGAAGATGTCGGCCAGCCCCACCGCAATCGCGACCACGGCGCCGAGGGTGAGAACGATGGCGCCCAGTGCCCGCCAGGAGCGATAAACGATGAGCACCAACGCCATCAGGAAGATGCCAAATAGCGGCATGAACCGTTTCGTCGCCGTACTCGTTTGGCGCTCGAGCCAGGCATCGAGCCACGGCGATCCGACGCGCCGGACCGCGGTAAAGGGGCCACCGGGGGCTTCGAGCGGCAGGACAATCGAATCGATTGCCGCCAATGTTCGGTCGCGCTCGGCGGGTGAGGTCACGCGCAATACGAGCGCGATCCCGAGATAGTGATCACCCAGCAGCCCGGCGCGGCGGAAGAGCCGGGTGCCCGTCGCAAACGCCCGCACCCGTTCAGCGTCGGCAGGGGTGATTTCCGCGGCCGGCCGCCCGTGACGGTAAAGGGTCAGGAGGCTCTGTGCCTCGACGTGCGGAATCTTCGCGAGCTGGCTCTCGGCTCGACTGGCGGCGCGCAGCGCTGTGAGACTCAGGGGGTCCGGCGACTCCAGCAAAATGAGCGCCTGATCGCCTTCGGGAAACACTCGCTCGAAATCGAGCGTGGCGCGCGCCACCGGATCGTCGGCAACGATCAGACGGTCGATCGAGGAATTGTTGGGTATCCGTGTGGCGCCGTAGATGCCGGCGACAGTCAGGACCAGAAATGCGCCGACGATCCAGCGTCTCAACCGCAACACATGGAGGAAAATCTGGAGCACCTTGGGCGAGGCGGGCACGCTGATGGATGAACGCGCCTGCCGACTGCGTGAGCCCTCAGCGCGCGGGAATGATAGCCTAATGCCATGGTCACATTATTGGCAGCTGCGGTCGCAACCCTCGTGTTCTGCGCTCCGGGGTATCCCGGCGGAACCGGGGACGCCCAGCCGCTGGTCGACCAGTTCGCGAGCGCCGCCGCGACGGCTGCCGGTTGGCCCCCGGGTAGTCTCAAGGCGGTGTACGACCCGACCGAGGAGGGTGGGCTGGCGAAGCTCGGCAGTCCCGAGGCGGCGCTGGCTTTCGTGCCTTATCCGTTCTTTGTCGAGCACGCTGCGCAGCTCCATCTGACGCCCCTGGTGCAGGCGAACATGGTGGGCACCGGGCCCGAGGAGCGGTGGACGCTGGTAGCGAAAGTCGGCCGCGTGACCGGCCCAGCCTCGATGAGCGGGTACACCATAGTCAGTGTTGCGGGCTATGCGCCCGATTTTGTGCGGCATTGGGCTCTGGCGGCATGGCCGCTGCCGCCGGACGTCAAGATCGAAGCGACCGGACAGATACTCAGTGCCCTGAGGAAGGTGGCTTCGGGCGAAAAAGTCGCGGCGTTGCTCGATCAGACTCAGGCCGCGGCGCTGCCGACCTTACCGTTCGCAACCGACCTCAAGCCGGTGACGCAGTCTCCTCCATTGCCGGTTGCTCTCATCGCGGTGGTCGACTCCCGATTACCCGAGGCCCGCGTACGGGCCTTGCAGGCGGCACTCCTCAAAATGGGTCATGAAGCGGGCGGCGCCGACACTCTGGCGGCCCTGCGTCTCCAGGGCTTCGTGCTGCCCCGGCTTCCCGACCGTCCGGCAACGCCGCCGTGAAGAGGTCGGTCGGATGTGGCGTATTGATACTCCTGCTTGCTGCATGTACGGCCGCACCGAAACGTCCGACCGTGCAGAAGCCAAGCGCGGACACGGTCGAGGGCCTGGCCGCAGCAATCGCGGCGGATGCAGAGCGCAGTGACCGCGAATCCGACTCGAAGGTTCGCGACGAGTTGGCCAGCCAGGCCAGCCGCGACGCCGAAGCCTGCCTCACTCGCGACCCGCAAGCCGCCGCCTGTCTCTACGGACACGCGGTCGCCCTCGGCCTGGAGGCGAAGGCACATCCAACCCGAGCAGGCGAGTCGTTGAAAAACATGCTCGAGGCGCTGACGAGCGCCGAAGCCGCCGATCCAAACTACGACCATGCAGGGCCCGCGCGCGTGCGGGCGTTGGTGTTGGTTCGAGCACCGGGGTGGCCGCTGGGACCCGGCGATGGCGACGCGGGACTGGTCGCTGCGCGTCGGGCTGTCGTGCTGCAGCCGCAATATCCCCCGAATCTCCTGGCGCTTGCGGAGGCTTTGGCGAAGACGGGAGATGCGAATGGCGCCCGCGAAACCTACGGGCGTGCCCGCGACGCCGCGCAGGCTCTACCCTCCACGGCCGGTCGGGACGACTGGCTGCGTGCGGCCGATCAGGGCCTGCAGCATAAATAGCCGCCCGGCCGCGCTGCCCGCCTGTTTCCTGCTAGTCAGGCGGGTAGCCACAGGGCAGCGGAAAATCCGCTGCCCTGGCTCACGATCAGGCCTGCGCGGCGGCTTTCGCCTTGGCGACTTCGGCAATGACCTCTTCAGCGACCTGGCGCGGGACGGGCTCGTAATGCGAGAACTCCATCGTGTACGACGCACGGCCGCTCGTCATGCCGCGCAGTTGTCCGATGTAGCCAAACATTTCCGATAGCGGTACTACCGCCACGACCGCGATGTTGTTGCCGCGCTCCAGCTGGTCCTGGATCGTGCCGCGGCGGCGATTGATGTCCCCGATGACATCGCCGAGGTGGTCGTTCGGCGTTACCGTCTCGACCTTCATCACCGGCTCGAGCAGGATGGGCGCTGCCTTGCGGAGCCCTTCGCGGAAAGCGGCCTTGGCGGCGATCTCGAAGGTCAGCGCATTCGAATCGACGTCGTGATAACTACCGTCGATGAGCGTCGCCCGGAAATCCACCGTCGGGTAATGTGCGAGCACACCGTCTTCCTTCTGGTTCCGCAGGCCTTTCTCCACCGCCGGGACAAACTCCCGCGGTACGGAGCCACCCACGGTCTTATCGACGAACTCGAAGCCGGCGCTGCGCTCCAGCGGCTCGAAAACGATCCAGACTTCCGCGAACTGGCCCGAGCCGCCGGTCTGCTTCTTGTGGACGTATTGTTCCGTGATTTTCTTGGTGAAGGTTTCGCGGTACGCCACCTGCGGCTCGCCCATGACGCCCTCGACACCGAATTCGGTGCGCATGCGGTCGAGCGTGACCTCCAGGTGAAGCTCGCCCATGCCGCGCAGGATCGTCTGGCCGGTCTCACGATCGGTTTCCAGGTGCAGGGAAGGGTCGGCACGGACCATCTTGCCCAGCGCAGCGGCGAACTTCTCCTGCTCGGTCTTGAGCTTGGATTTCACCGACACGCTGATGACGGGGTCTGGAAAGCGCATGCGCTCCAGCACCACCGGATTCGCGGAATCGCAGAGCGTATCGCCCGTTTCCGTATCCGCGAGGGACACGAGGGCAATGATGTCGCCGGCGCGCGCCTCTTCCACCGGGTTCGCTTCTTTCGCGAACATCTCGACCATGCGGCCGATCTTCTCGCGTTTGCCGCGCGTGGAGTTCTGCACCGACGCGCCCTTGGTCAGGACACCCGAATACACACGGATGAAGGTGAGGGCGCCGTAGGCATCGTTGATGACCTTGAAGGCCAGCGCGGAGAACGGCTCGTCATCGGAGCAAATGCGCTCGCCGACCGGCTCGCCGTCGGCGTCGACGGTTTTGATGGAGGCCACATCCGTCGGAGCCGGCAGATAATCGACCACCGCATCGAGCACCTGCTGCACACCCTTGTTCTTGTAGGATGAGCCGCAAAGCACCGGAGTAAACGCGGAATGCAGCGTGCCCTTGCGCAGGGCGCGGCGCAATACGTCGGCCGAGGGGACCGTGGCGTCCGTGAGGTAGGCTTCCATGGCCTCGTCATCCTGCTCGAGGCAGGTATCGACCAACTCCGTGCGGTACTTGGCGACGTCGGCCAACAGCTTCCGATCGCTGGGCACGGTGATATGGAGCTTGTCGGCGAGGTCGGGCGTAATCTCGAGGGTCTGCCACTCGGCGTCCTTGTCGTCCGAATCCCAGACCAGGGCTTTCATCTCGACCAGATCGATCATGCCCTTGAAATTGTCTTCCGATCCGATCGGCAGCTGCACGGGCAGCGGGCGGGCGCTGAGGCGCTTCCTGATCATGTCGACGCAGCGCACGAAATTCGCGCCGCTGCGATCCATCTTGTTGACATAGCAAAAGCGGGGAACGCCGTAATTGTCGGCGAGGCGCCAGTTGGTCTCCGATTGTGGCTCCACGCCGGCCACACCGTCGAATACCACGACGGCGCCGTCGAGCACCCGCAGGGACCTGTTGACCTCGATCGTGAAATCGACGTGGCCCGGGGTGTCGATGAGATTGATCTTCTTGTCGCGCCAGAAGGCGGACACGGCGGCGCTTTGAATCGTGATACCGCGCTTCTGTTCCTGCTCCAGATAGTCGGTGGTCGTCGACGTCTTCAGATCCTTGGTATCGTGAATGTCGATGATCGTGTGCTTGCGCCCCGTGTAGTACAGGATCCGCTCCGTCGTCGTCGTCTTCCCGGCGTCGACGTGGGCGATGATGCCGATATTGCGGATATCAGAAAGAGCTGTTGTACGGGGCATAGCAAATTTCCATGACAGTTTCAGATTGGATCAAAACAAGCCACCCGCCGGCGCCGCGGCCGATACCCGGCCGATGGCCGCCCAGCTGATCGCGCATAGGCGCTTTCGTGTGCCTTTTGGGGGCAAATCCAGGGATTCGAGGGGCAAGCCGCCTAGATTAGCAGCAACTTATTGATATCACGAGTCAACCGTAGAATTTCAAGGGGGCGGTCGCGATCCCGCTTTTGGAACGCGCCGGCGGCGGCTCCGAGGTCCGGCTCTCGCCCGTTTCGGGTCTGCCCCTTTCTGCCCTAAATTCAGGGGCTTATGCAGGGGCCTGGCAAGCTCCGCGCGCACCGTCCGCGCTGCCAGCGGCCGCAGGGAGCGCGCAGGCCAAGCTCAAGACCACTCTTCGCGTTGTTGCTGCGATGCAAGCAGGCGCTCGATGACCTCTGCCAGTGCGTCGATGGTGCCGGGTTTCTCGACGACATCGCGCACGCCGCAGGCGCGGGCGCGGTTTGCCCAATTCGGATCGTCGCAACCGCTGGCGATGATCACGTCCGCCTGCGGCTCGATCTTGAGGATCTTCTGCGCGAATTCAAGTCCGCTCAGGCCGGGCATGGACATGTCAGTGAGGATGAGATCGAAGTCGTGCGGCTGTTCGCCGAATGCCTGCAGCGCTGCGGCCGGGTCAGTGAATGCCGTGACGGCGTGTCCGCGTTTGCCGAGCGCCCGGGAGAGTAGAAAGACCAGCTCCTTGTCATCATCGAGATACAGGACGCGTGCCATTCAGCTCTCCAAGCCGCGACGCCTTACGGACGTCCGATCGTAAAACACGAATTCGCGACCGCGCACCGGGATAGCGAGCGCCGCTCCACTGAGCTCCCTTGCCCGGTAGCCCGGCACGTCTTCGGTTGTCACGCTGCGGTACGGCTCTTCACCATGCGGATGGGCACGAAGTATGGGCGCGCAGCGTGCCGATCGACAGCCCTCGTCGGCGCTGCAATCGATGCGATCGTGGGCCGCAACAATTTTCGCGCTCCCCCGCCTGGCGGGGGTCGTTTCGCGCAAATGGCGCGTTCCCTGCGCCCTTCCAGCCAGCCGCTCTTCGGCGCTCAGTCCTGCTCTGCAACAGGCGGCTGATCTGCCGCCTGATCGGTTGACTGCTCGCCGGAGGATTCAACCTCTTCCTCCTCGACAAGGCCGAAGCGATCGAGGGTCGTACCCCGGCCAGTCGGGGAAGCGTAAGGATTGAAGAGCGGAGTAGAGCTCATGTGTGGCTGCCATGGTCGATGAGTTTTCATAGCGCCTCCTGGACACCCGGTCGGGCGATCCACCGGATAGGTTGGAACCCCTCCCGGACGTCGCGATTTTACTCCGGCGTAGTTGCGGATGCCATGCTCGACCCGGTCCCTTCGCTTGCCGGCACCGGGAGGATTCCCGAGCTTCGGCTTCAGTTTCGGTTTCGTTCCAGAGCGCTCGCGCGCTGCGAGCGCGAGCTGTCCCTGAGACCGAAATAGCGCCGCAACGCGCTGGCCTCGCTTTCAACATCACCGCTGCGAAACACCCTGCTGACTCGCCGGGATTGCAGTTGCGGGTACGCGATGAGGATCTGGGTGGTCGAGTGCGGCTCCGCGGCGCAGGCCTTTGGATTTCACTGGGCGCGCCGCTGGCAAACAACAGTGGATCTGGCTCGATGTGCGCGATAGCACGGTACTCGGTAATCCGATCTACCTGTCGGTACGTTGAGGCGAGGGTGCGACGGGTCCGCCTGCGCCATTTTCCGAGGGCGGCGCCGGGGCTTGCGAAGTAAGCGGCCTGGCGGGCTCGCCCGATTTGTCGTGACGTGTCCACGCTGAGGACGCCACGGCCTGCTGATGAATCTCCCTTGCGATTACAATGGCCAGACAGGCGGCCGAAAGGGTTTCGCCGCCGCCAGTCGAACCCGTCATCCGATGGTTTGGGGGACTTATTTTGACTCGTATCCGGACCCTGGTCCCGGGGCTGTGCGCCCTCTTGTTCGTCGTCGTTTCAGGAGTGCCGCGCTCCGAGCCGCTTTCGACCTCTGCGCAGGGGCCTGCCGCGGCCGCGCGCAATGGGGCCGCAAATGTAACCGCCCAGCGCCTGCTCAATGCGGCCTCCGAGCCCTCGCAGTGGATGACCTATGGCGGCAATTATGAGGAACAGCGCTACAGCCGCCTCGCCCGGATCAATCGCGACAACGTCAAGCAGCTCGGGCTCGCCTGGTTCGCCGATTACGATACCAATCTGACGCAGGCCGGCACGCCTCTGTACATCGACGGTGTGATTTACGTCTCCACCGCCTGGAGCAAGGTGTATGCCTTCGATGCGCGCAGTGGCAGGCAGCTTTGGCAGTACAACCCCAAAACACCTGGCGAGTGGATCAGGAACGTCTGCTGCGGCATCGTGAACCGCGGAATTGCCGCGTGGAACGGCAAGATCTATGTCGGCACCCTCGATGGCCGCCTGGTGGCGATCGATGCGCGCACCGGCAAGGAAGCCTGGTCCACCCTCACGATCGATCCGGGCAAGCACTATTCCATCACCAGCGCGCCGCGCGTGGCCAAGGGGAGGGTGCTGATCGGCGAATCCGGCGGCGAGTACGGCGTGCGGGGCTACATCAGCGCCTACGACGCGGAGACAGGAAAGCTCGATTGGCGCTTCTATACCGTGCCCGGCAATCCGCGGAATGGCTTCGAGAATGAGGCCATGAGGAAGGCTGCCGCGACGTGGGGTGGCGAGTGGTGGAAGCTCGGTGGTGGCGGAACGGTCTGGGACGCAATCGTCTACGACCCCGTAACCGACCTCGTCTACTTCGGCACCGGCAACGGCTCGCCGTGGAACGATCGGTATCGCGATCCCACCAACGCAGACAATCTGTATCTCGCATCGGTGGTGGCCGTCAAAGCGGACACGGGCGAATACGTCTGGCATTACCAGTCGACGCCGGCCGACACCTGGGACTATGACGCCGTGAGCCCCATGACGATCGCGAACCTGACGGTGGACGGAAAGAAGCGGCGCGTGATCCTGCAGCCGTGCAAGAACGGCTTTTTCTATATGCTCGACGCCGCCAGCGGCAAGTTGCTGCGCGCCGTGCCTTTCACGACCGTGAATTGGGCGGATGGCGTGGACATGAAGACGGGGCGCCCGCGCGTCAGACCGGAGGCGCGTTTTCCCGTAGGCAAGCCCTTCAACCTGGCTCCCGGCGTCCAGGGCGCGCATGGTTGGCACTCGAATGCTTTCAACCCCGAGACGGGCCTGATCTACATCCCGACCCAGCTCGCCTACTTCCCGATGGTTGCGGATGCGAGCTTCACGCCAAACCCGGTTGGCTACAATCTCGGTCTCGACTTCGCCGCGCCGTTCACTTATTACCGCGACCACCCCGAGTTGCCGAAAGATTTCGTCGGCTATCTCCAAGCCTGGGATCCGCTGACGGGCAAGCAGGTGTGGAAGGGTGAGAAGAACCAGGGTCCGACCGGCGGCGCACTGGCCACCGCGGGCGGCCTGGTGTTCCAGGGAGGCGGCAGCGCGCAGGAGGTCCGGGCCTATGACGCGCGCACCGGCGAGAAACTCTGGAGTGCGAAGACGCAGACGGCGGTGCTGGCCGCTCCGATCACTTATGAGCTCGACGGGCAGCAGTACATTGCGGCCAGTGTTGGGGGCAACCCCTTGGGCGGCTACTACGCGCCCAACTACTCGCGCATGCTGGTCTTCGCCCTGAACGGCAAAGTGCAACTGCCCCCGGAGAAGGAGTTCACTCCGCTACCGCTGGACCCGCCGCCGGCGACCGCTTCGGCGGACGTGGTCGAGGCCGGTAGCCAGAAATACTCGCAGAATTGCGCCGCCTGCCATGGCGACAGAGGGCAAACTCGGGGCGCCAACTTCCCGGATCTCACCCGCACGCCGCTGCTCCATACGCAGGAGGGGTTTGATCAAGTCGTGCTGAAAGGCGTGCTCGCCGACCGGGGGATGGCTTCCTTTGCCACGGTGCTGAAGCCGGAGGATACCGAGGCAATCAGGGCGTTCATCACTGCGCGTGCGAACGAGCTCAAGAAGGCCCCGCCCACGCCATGGCCGCCGGGCTCGCCGCCCACCCAGCCGCATACGGAGCACTAGTCAGGAAGCCTCGCTCCCGGCGCGGCCGGCTCCAACAGCAAACACCGGCCCGACGCTGTCGATGCCGAGCCGGACGCAATCCGGCCCGGGGCCGGCCAGGAGCGAGCTTACCTCGCGAGATTGAACAAAGTGGAGGGCACCCAGCCCTCGTTGCCCAGCTCGTCGCTCACTTTCCACCAGATCTTGTCTTTCTCGCCGGTGGGGTAGAGCGTCATGCCGGGGTCGAGATCGCGCACCACGTTGGATTTCACGCTGGCGGCTTCGTAGAGCTTGCCCGGCTTCGCCATAGTCACCGACTGCGAGGCGTTGTCCGCCTTCGCGTTCAGCGTCATGCCCTTCACTTCATTCACCAATTTCGTATAGGCATCGGCATAGGCCACCGCTACGACCTGGCCGATTTCGGTGTTCGCATAGCTGCTGGCGCCTGCCGCGGCAAACGCGCCGAAGAAAGCTCCGCTGCCGGCGCCCCAACCAAGATCCGTTTTCTTGTAGTGCCCCTGTTCAAGTGCCACCTGCTCCGTGGAGCGCACGTCTGTCAGAGTCAGTACGACGTCGGCCGTCTTGCTCTTGAGGCTTACCCCGCCGATGACTGCGCCGGCGACTCCGTGGAGCATGCCGCCGAGGAGGCCGCCGAAGTTCTTCCCGTCCGAATTGTTGTTTTTCATCGATACGTCGGGGACCAGCACGTAGTCGGCCGCCTTCATCTGGCCTTTGCCGATGTTCGCGCCACCCCGCATCTCGCCGCTGCCGGCCAGCGAGCGCTCCACCTGCGCGGCCGCCAGGCCCTTGCCGCGATCCACGAGGGTGAAGCACTTGGATTGCGATACATAAACTTTGATCAGGGCTTCGGGGGACTCCAGGTTGTATTGGACCCACCACCTGTTCTCCGGTTCGGTGACCGCCAGCGTGCCGATCCTCTTGTCGCAGGTCGGAATCTGCGGAGGCTGATCGGCGCGAGCGCTCGTCGTGCCGCACCAAGCGGCCAGAAGCAACGCCGGGACGGCGGCCGAGGGCAGCTTTTGCTGCGGCATTCTGGTTCTCCCCTGATCGAGTGTTGTTGTCGAAAGTCGCTCGCGACTATCTTAGGACCTAAGTGCCCGCAATGGAATCGAGGCTGCGGGCCGGTCCGGACGCCAGGGACGTACTCCGGCCAAGCTGTTTCAGGCGGCCAGATACCCCAGATCGCGGCGCACGTGGGGGACCAATAGCAGCACGCCCCCGATTGCCGGCACGCAGATCGCGATCGCCATCATCCAGTGCAGCCCGATGGAGTCGGCGAAGGAAAGCGTGACGAACAGGGCCGTCCCGCCGCCCACGGCGACCAGGACCGAATTGAAGATGGCGCGCGTGAATTGCTGACGCAGCATCACCATCGCTGCGGTCGACGTCACGATGTCTCCACATAACTTGCCGAGCGCGGCACCTACGATCCCGTAGGGCGGAATGAGTATGGCGTGCGCGGCTAGCGCGGCGGACACGCCGATGATGTCCACGCGCAGCATCCTGCCAGGCTGGTGAAGGGCGGTGGCGGCGAATCTCAGGATCGCCGAGATGCCCGCAAACAGCGCGGCGGCGGCGAGAATCCGCAGCGGCCTGGCGGAGTCCGCGAACTCTGCGCCCGCCAGCAGGACCACGACCGACTTCGCATGCACGAACAGCACCGCGCATGCGAGCGCCGAGATGATGACACTCGCGCTCACCGCGGCGCTCAGGCGTGGCCCGAAGGAGCCGCTGCCATTGCCGCGATCGCGCATGAACAGCGGCATCATCATGCCGCCGAACAGATACGGAATGACGAACAGGAGCTCGTAGAGCTTCAGGGGCGCATCATAGAGCCCGACCTGCTTCGCGTCATGAACGATCGAAAGCAGCAGGACGTCGATTCGCAGTTGGATGTTGAGGAGCAACACCGAGCCGGCCACCGGCAAGCCGGCGATGATCAGGGCACGCCAGACAGGAAGCTCCACTTTGAGGCGGAACGACAGCAGCCGGTCCGCATAGGCCCACGCCAGGCCGGCCGTGCAGATGAAGCCGGCAGCCGTCGCTCCCAGCATTGCGATCGTCCCCGCCTCGCGGGTCGCGAAATCGGTCACCAGGAGCAGCGCCACCAATGCACCAACCGTCTCGGCGATGGCCCCGCGATGCTTGGCGAGCTTGAGCTGAAATACCGCGCGCAGTACGTCGTTGAGCTGATAGCCGATCCAGCCGGCGCCGGCGATGAGCACTCCGTACCGTACTGTCTCGTCGCAATCCGTCAGGAACAGAATCAGCGCAAGCAACGACACCGCGCAGAGCGTCGCGAAGATACGCAGCGCGGCGGCGTTCCCGAGAATACGTGGCTCGTCCCCGCTCTCGCGGGAGAGCTCACGCAGCGTGATCGAGTACAGCCCGAAATCAAATACGACTCCGGTGAACAGCAGCATGGTCAGGACGGTGCGATATTGCCCCAGCCCGGCCGCACCGATGCTGCGGGCGAGCACGCCGAAGGTCAGGACACCGATCAGCGCTCCAGCCAATCGCCCTACGAGTGCGCTGCCGAGATTTCCCAGCAGCCTGGTACCTAACGAGATACGACCTCCTCAGTCCCGCCGCGCATTTTTTGAGGCGCGAATCAGGCACAGCGACTCCGTTCAAAGTCCCGTAAGAGACTGTTTTTTATTGGAACCGGTCCCGCCGCACCGGATCGGATCGCGCCGGTGTACGGCGCGGGAACGGACGCGAGACCCCGACATGAACGCGGCAACTTTCCAGCGGTTCCGCTAGCGGTTGCGATACCGCCGCGGGCAGGGCTGCCGAGCTTAAGGCAAGGTCTGCTTGCTCAGGGGGTGGGCGCGCCCGCCCTCGCAGATGTCGTGTCATTTTTGGGTTCGGCAAGCAAAGCCGCGCAGTCGGCGTCCTTGGCGAGGCCGGGATCGACGAAAGCCAACACTGCGGCCAGCGGGGTCAGCACGATCCCGAGGGCTACGGCCGCGCCGGCTTGAGCGACAGAGCGGCGCGCCTCGATACCGATCGAGGGATGCGCGAGAGTGCCACGGACCGACACCGGCGCGCGCAATCGCAACAGCCGCAGGTGCTTGGGCTTTCCGTGGAACGCAAGATCGAGAGCCTCGGAGTCGAGGTGAATGGTGCCCTGGCCGGTGATCAGGACCGGGTCCGTGTCGACCACCAGGGTCTGCGCGGTCAACGTACCTTCGTGAGCCTGAAAACTCGCGACCCCGCAACGGATGCCGGTCTCTTCCTTGTTCTTCGTGAGCAGCAGACCCAGGCCGCGCAGATCGATTCCGGTGAGCTCCGCCAACGAGGCACGAATCGCGCCGTGCGGGAGAACCGCGGTCGCCGTGCCGTTGGCGCTGGCGGCGAGCTCGTGAATCGAGCGTCCATGGCCCGTGAGCCCAAGGCGCACCCGCAACGCGCCTTCGAACGGCGGCCGTCCCTGATCCTTGCGAGCGAACTGGCTGAGTTGCAGGCCGGCGATTCTGAGGTCCAGGTCCGTCGTCGGGACCTCCTTCGTCGCATCGAACCTGATGCCGCCGGTGATCTTTCCTTCGAAGAAATCGGCCGATAGCGGCGTTACGGAGAGCACGCCATGATCGATCGTTACCTTCGCCGCCACCGCGTGCAATGACACGCGGCCCACGTCAACACCGTGCGCGTGGAAGTTGACTACTGCATCGCTGCGACGCAGGCCAACAAGAGGCAGCGTCGAGTCAGGCAGCAGAAGGCGTTTCGCTGTCCGTGGCTCGGAGACGCGTCCCGCGGCCCGAGCGCCGAGATCGGATAAGCGCAGGAGCTGCGAATGGAGCTCAGCGTCGATCTGCGACCTGCCGCTCGACGTCTCGACCGAAAGGGTACCGTGCACATCGCTGTGTCCCGAGGTTGCCAGCAGGTCGCTGAACTTGAAGCTCGTTCCCTGCCGCGTGAGCCTGCCCGAGAGGCGATAGGTGCCGGTATTCGGCAGTGTCAGGCCAGTCAGGAAATAGAGGTCTTTCAGATCTTCACCCGTTGCTTCGAACGTGGTGTCGAGTGCACGGAAATCGAACGGCTGCGACAGGAACCCGCGGCCGGCGAGGTGCGAGCCGCTCGAGCGTTCGGCGAACGTGAAGCGGTAGGGCCGCGCACGGGTGACGGTAGCGAGCGGATCACCGTTGATGGCGAAGGTGTTGGCCCTGCCATTCAGGTGCCCGGATCCTTCGATACGTAAGAGCACGATTCCTTGCGCCCCGGATGCGTCCTGAGCGGAAACCGTTCCTGCGAACTGCAGGTGGCGGCGGGCATCGTCGAGATCGACATGAGCGCTGGGCATGGACAGGCTGCGGATGAGCGGCGGACCCTTGCCCACAGTCCGCGTCGGGTCGGCCCACTGCCAGTTGGCGCGACCAATGGAATCGCGCACCAGATGCAGCATTGCCCCCTCCAGCTCGAGTCGCTGTATGGCGAACGAGTGGCCGAACAGGGGGAGCTCGAATACCAGCGAGAGCCGTCCGATCTCCGCCGTGCGGCCCGGCGGCGTCCACGGCGGGTTGCCGATCACGACGCGCTCGGAAGTGAGCCGGGGATGGAGCGAGAAAAGGTGTGCTTGCAGCGCGCCGTCGATCCGGATCTCTCGGCCGGTGCGAGCGGCCACAAACCGGCCAAGGGGGCCACGGAAACGATTCGCGTCCATCAGCGTTACGGTGGTGACGAGCAATGCTACCGCCACGAGCAGCGTCGCGAGCGTCATGGCCAAATATTTCAGGCCCCAGCGGACGATCGATGAACCCTTCATGGTCCATTAACGCACGAACGGGTACCTCGTTCGCGAGCGTCGCGTGCGGCGGGACTATTCGCGCCTCGCCCGTGGCGGAATGCGCTTGGACCGTGGCGAAGTCCTTGGGCGGCCCGGACCTTTTTGCATGGTGCCGGTGTTTTCCCCCGGTGTTTCCAATGTGCCCAGGGACGCATTCAATGCAACCGCCAGCGCCGCGTCACCAGTCACCAGGTCGATCCAGCGCAACTCCTTCCCCTTGCGCTTGCCTTTCAACGTCAGCTTCAAACCGTCGGGTGAGATCGCGACTATATAGCGGCGGCCCTGCAGAGATAACTCGCGTTTGAGCGTTTTCTCGAGTGGCGTTGTCATCCCCGCGCTCTGCCAAGCCATCATTTCTTGGCGTTCTTCTCGGCCTCTTTACCGTCCTCGCGGTTCGTGAAGCGGGCATTGCCGAGGCCCGTACCGATCGTCAGCACGCCCCAGTGCTTCACATCCTGCATGAACGGCAGCTCACTCAGGCCCTGAACGACTGCGTCGTTGTGCATGACTACCACGGTGTCGTGGTCGCCGATCTTCGGGATTGCTTCGCGCAGCAGTTGCGGCAGGTTGAAGCTCTTGACCTCCCAGTTGCCCGGCAGGTTCTGGCCGCCGCGGTCGATGGTGCCATCGGGGCGAATGACGCCCGGACAGCCGATGCCAATGAAAGGGGCGAGCTTCAATTCGTCCTTGGCGGCGCGCTTGATGAGATCCGTGAGCATCTCGATGAGACGCGCGACCGCATCGTTGCGGGCGGGACTGTCATCGCAGTGGCGCCACAGCTCGAACCGGCCGACCGTCGCCTCTGACAGATCGGCCTTCTTCTTCAACCGCGGTTCGACGATGCCGGTGCGGATGTTGCTGCCCCCGATATCGACGGCGAGAATGCTGTCGTGCCCGGCCAGCATCCAGGATGGGACGAGGTGGACGCTGCCGATGAGCCCAGCATGATCGGATGGATAACGGATGGGCTTCAATTCCACCTCGACCCCGTCCGCCTTGAGGATGACGGCAGTGCGGCCGATCGAGAGCTCCCCGATACGGCTTTGACGCAAGCCACCGCCCACCACGATGCGCTCGGTGCCTTTCCAACTCTTCAGGCGCAGGAAACGGCGAATGACCTGGGCGAATTCCTGTGAGAACTCCTCGATGACGCCGTGCAGGACGCCGGCCGCTTCGGCGTCGCCTTCGACCAGAAGTTTGTCGAGCTCCTTCTTGCGCAGATCCTCGCTTGGGGCATCGCCGAAGGGGTCCTCTCCAACCTTGCGAACGCGCTCGCGCCAGTCGTCGAGAATTGCCTGGAAAGCCCGCTTGCTGGCGCGATCGCCAACGAAGCCCTCGGGGCTACGCAGCTCGGCGTTGTAAGCGTCCACGGTGACGCCGGCCAGTTGCGAAGCACCGTGAGCGAGCAGCGATGATGGGGGTGTATCGGGCATTTTTGGCAGGCGGCAATGGGTTGGGCACTTAAGCGAAATTCGCGGGCGCAACTTAAGTTCCGGTCCCCCCGGCGTATCTCATGGGAAAAGCCCCTGTCCGGGCCAATGAGATATCACCGACGAGACGGGAACCTCGGGGGCATGCGCGGCAGGAAGTGCGACCGGCTGCGCGTGCTGCGGCTAGTACCGGTTGGAGGCGCAGCCGGTGTTACGCAGCGGCTCGGGCGCCATCATCGAGCTGTACACGCTGCTGACCAACACGCCGGAAGCGGCCATTGGTTCCCGTAGAGCGCCTTGCAGTCTCAGGCAGCGCTTGACCCGGGTCCGATCTACTGCCAGTTTCGCCCCTGTGCTGAAAGGATTGCTGAAGAATAATGCCGCGGGCGGCCACGCGTGCATCATCCCCCGCGTGGAATCGATATGAAAGCGATGTTGCCAGTGTTGCTTGCGTCGCTTTCGTTGAGCGTGGTTGCCGCCGGGAAGGCCGGTGCGCAGTCGATCACCCAGGACGTGGTCATCGATGCCGATTTCCCGGTCGGCGAGCCCCTGGAAAAAGTTGCCGATTACTTCGCCTCGCGAGCGTTTCCGAGCGTCATCGTCGGCAATGGACGGGGTGGCATATACCTGTATCGGTCGACCAGCCACAAAATGGAGGGGCCGTGGGTGCGGTCCACCATCACAAAAAAGGGCGGCGCGTACGAGCGGATGCGCGCCGTCAAATTTCCCGGCGACGCTTATCCCGGGATCATCGCCTCCATCGGCAACAAGATCATCTGGTTCGACAATCCCGGGAATCACGGCAACATCGCAGGCGTCACCCGACAGTGGCCCCGCCGCGTGATCAATCCGGATCATGGCTGTCACGACATCCGGCTGGAGGACCTCGATGGGGATGGCAGGATCGATGTCATCTGTTCGGGTGCGATCAGTTTGGGAGCGCCTGAATTCGTGGCGTTCCAGAACGACCCCCGCCACTGGCAGCTGGTTTACAACGTTGCCGACGTGGGCGACGACATTGCGGTCATCAGGATCGGCACCGATCCCACGCCGCACCTCGTGGGCGCTGATCACAGCGGCGGTGTATTCTGGTATGAGAACCCGCGCCTGACAGGCGGCAATGCCCGCACCGCAAACTGGGTCAAGCACTACATCGGTCCCGGCAACGTCGGCAACAGTTTTGCCGCTGGAAGAATATCGTCCATGAAGGACGATGTCATCACCGCAGCAAACGAACACGAGGGACCGGGTGGTACGACGGATGCGCGGGGGATCACCTGGTATGAGCAGCCCGACGACCCTGGCGCGGCGTGGATTGCTCACGACGTGGCCTCCAGCTACCGTGACGTGCACGAGATCAATCTGGGCGACTGGCAGGACGGGACACCGTACTTTCTCGTCGCCGAGCAAGAACAGGCCTGCGACCCCGCAAGGCCGGAAGGCCGACCGCCGACTCACCCCGGCATACCTTGCCGCATTGCGATGTTCCAATGGACCCACGGCGAACTGCGCGAAACAGTTCTGGCCAACGCCAGTACACAGAACCAGGCCATCCTTCCCTGGCACGGCGGTCTCCTCATGGCGGATGCCAACCACGGCGTGTATGGTGGCTCGAGGGCCATCCACGTCAGAGTCATCATGCCCTGACTCACGGCGTCCGGCATCGCGCCGAGAGTTGGCGGGCGCGGCCCGCTCCGGCATGCTCTAATCGGCAGCCGATCCCACCATCGAGGCACAGTCATGGCAATGAAAGACGCGAAAAAAACTGAACTCAAGGAGCGGCGCAAAGCGCCGCTGGCGACGCCGAGCGATCTTGGTGCGAAGGCCTCGGCGGACATCACCGGCGGCATGAATGCGATCCTCGCCGATGTGTTCGCTTTATATTTCAAGACAAAGAATTTTCACTGGCACATGAGCGGTCCGCATTTCCGCGACTACCACCTGCTGCTGGATGAGCAGGCGGATCAGATCTATGCGATGGGCGATCCGATCGCCGAGCGTATCCGCAAGGTGGGTGGCTCGACGCTCCGGTCGATCGGGCACATTGCCCGCCTGCAGCGTATCAAGGATAACGATGCAGACTACGTCGAGCCCCTCGACATGCTGGCCGAGCTGCGCGAGGACAACCAGGCGCTGGCTGCGCGGCTGCGCGAAGTGCACGACGTAGTGGACGAGCTGCGCGACATCGCGACCGCAAGCTTGATCGAGAACTGGATCGACGAAACCGAACGCCGCACCTGGTTTCTGTTCGAGGCCAGCCGGCAGCGTTGACCCGCGGCGGACGAGGCGCCCGTTGCCGACAACGGGCGCGGCTATACCGTTGGTGCACGGTGCCCATGCGCGCTCGACCCACGAAGCCAGGGCTCTGGCGCAGCATGTGTTGGAGTCCTCGCCCCTGACGGCACACCTCTTGCTGAAGCTCGGTACGAGCGGGCAGGGCGCCGGCGCCCGGTCCGCCGAAATCGACAACCAAATGGGGAGAGTGACGATGAGGGCACATTTTTTCGGGACGCTGGCGGCTGTCACGATGTTGACACTGGCCGGCTGCAACAAGGCCGAATCGCCGGCCAAGGTCGATAGCGATGTCGCGAAAGCGACCGCTTCCGCTGAAAAGAAGGACCTGAAGGCCCAGGAGAATGAAGCCAGGACGGACGCCGCGGTCAGCAACGACCTCGCCAAGGACGTCGACAAGGCGGACTCCAAGGCCGTAGGCGCGGCTGCCGACGATGCGGTGACGCAGGCTGAAGGCGAGAATAAGATTGCTCTGGCAAAGTGCGAGGCGCTCGGGGGCGACGCGCAGAAGGCTTGTAAGGATCAGGCAAACGCGCAACTCGACATGGTCAAGGCCAGAGCGAGATCCTTGAAGGCGAATCGCTGACACGCACCCGCACGGCATGATTCGGCCCATTGCCCGCAAAGCGGGTCCGCATGAGGGGTGCGGACCCGCGGCACCGCAGTGCGGTCCAGGTTCGAACGACCTGCCTGCGCCTCAGAGCAGCGCCTTCGTGGCGTGCACGATGCCATCGGAGTCCACTCCCTGATATCCCATCTGCTGCCATAGTCCGCCCGCGCCTTCCTTGTACGTGCCGATATGGTCGTACCGGCCTTTGAAGCCGGCCTGCAGGAGATAACTCCCGAAACGGCTGCCGAGCCCCGTCTTCACGTTCCAGCCTTCCGCGACGAGTACGAAGGGGGCACCGGCGAGCCGCTTCATCATGTCGTGATCGACGACATTCACCGTCGCCTTGTTGACCAGGCCCACCTTCACACCCTGCTCGTTCAGGCGAATGACCGCATCCAGCGCGCGATACACGGTCTCCCCCGTTGCAACGACGTAGCCACCGCCGGCGGGCGCCTCGCGCACGATGTAATCCCTGCCCGGCTCGAACGGCTTTCCCTGGTACAACGGCTTGCCGTCCTCACCGAGAATGTCAGGCACGGGGGCGCGCGTCGTAAACAGAAACCGCAGGCCTGGATCGTTGAAAACGCGTTTGACGCACGCGGCGAACTGATGCTGGTCAACCGGGAAGTAAAGGCGGGTGGTGTCCTCGCCGTGGCCCGGAGTTACCCCGCCGTCGGCAAACATGCTGTTGATGCCGAAGTGGCAGGTGTTGTCAGCCATGTCATCGACGCCGCTATGGCTGAAGTGCGCCAACACGTTCGAGAAATTCAGGCGCGCCATGGTGATCTCGCTGACACACATCTCCAGGAAGGCGCTGAACGTGCCGTAGATTCCCTGCCTGCCTTGGGCGGAGCCGAACCCGGCCGCGGCCGAATAGTTGCCGCGCTCCATGATGCCGCCGCGGACGAAGACCTCGGGATGCTTCTTACGGATATGGTGGAGGCCGCAGGAGCCCTCGAGGTCGTTGTCGAATACGCGCACGCTCGCGACACGCTCCGCTGCACTCATGCCCTCGAGAATCTCGTTGATGATTTTGCCGAAGTCATCGCGATTCTTGCCGACACCCGCGGAGCCGCGGAAGGTGAGCGGGCTCTTGGCGGGTTTGGCCGCCTTGAGCATGTCAATTGCCCGTTCGTACCCGCCGCGCTTCTCCAGATACTGGATCGCGGTCTCGGCCTCGAGGACCTCGTGGGCCTTCGGGTTGCCCTCGGCGCCCGCGATGCCCGGAGCCATCGGCCGCTTGATCACGAGCGCATGCGGGCGCTCATCGGCGAACATCCGGCAAAGATCGATGAAGAGTGCATCGAGGTCCTCGCCCAGGGTCGTTTCGGTCAGCAGGCCGTGCCCGGACAGTGTCCGGGTCAAGTCGTAGCCGACCATGTACTCCTGCGGGTGGCCTGCGATGGTCACGTTGTTGTCGTCGACGAGCACCTTCACATTCAGTTGCTTGCCTACCGTGAGGCGCGCGGCCTCGGCGTTGTCACCCTCCATCTGGCTGCCGTCGGAGCCGAGGAGAATGACGGCCTTGCCCGGATTCGCCATGGCCACGCCATTGCAGAATGCCCACATATGGCCGAGACGGCCGGAGCTGAATTCGACACCCGGCGTCAGCAGTTTTTCGGGATGGCCCGGCAGCCCGCTGCCGAACTCCCGATAATGCAACAGTTTCTCCGCCGGCAGCGCGCCGTTGAGCACGCTGAGCAGATATTGCGATGCCACGCGATGCCCGGCCTCGTCGTAAAAAATGGGCACGATGGGCGTGCCGTTGGCGATGAACGCCCGGATGATCGTGAGCTCGGGAACGGTGTCGTAGGCGCCGCCCGTGTGCCCCGACAGTCCCTTCGCCCCGGCCAGCGCCGTGAAAAACACGATAACGTCACGGCACAGCTGAATGTTGTGCTTGAGCGTCGCCCTCTGCGCATCCGTCAGAGCGGTTACGGCGGGGTCCAGCTGCAGCGGCTGTAGCCGGGTAAGGTCGATCGGAAATGTTTCGGTGGGCATGGTGGCGAACATCCGAATAAATGGGGTTCATGGACGGCGAGCGGAAGATCGATTTTGAACGCTTCAGGAGCGCTAGCCTAGATGAGTGAGCCGGCCGAAGCGAGTCGCGGACCTGCAGGCAATTCGAGCTCGCGCGGTACGGCCGCAGGTTCCTAATACCCCACGGCCTTCCCGGTTTCATTGCGTCCATCGCTGGCGCCCAGGCGTACGCCTGTACTGAGATCGATTTCGATACATTCCCCATCGCCGCCGCCGCCGAACGTAAAGGTGTGGCCCCAAGCCTGCAGGAGGCGCAGCGTATCCGGCGAGAAGCGGTTGCGCTCCATGAGGAGGCGATCGGGCACCCACTGATGGTGAAAGCGCGGTGCGTTCACTGCCTCTTGAATGTCCAGGCCATAGTCCGCCACACCGATCAGGATGTTGGCCACCGTCGTGATGATCGTCGGCCCTCCGGGGCTTCCCAGGACGAGCCAGAGCTTGCCGCCTTTGAGGACGAGGGTCGGTGTCATCGCCGACAGCGGGCGTTTGTTGGGGCCCACGGCGTTGGCTTCGCCCTGAATGAGTCCGAACATGTTGGGCACGCCGGGCTTGGCGGAAAAGTCGTCCATCTCGTCATTGAGGAGAAACCCGAGCGATCCGACCGTGACCTTCGAGCCGAACCAGTCGTTGAGCGTTGTGGTCACGGCAACCGCATTCCCGGCGGCGTCTACGACGGAGTAGTGCGTGGTCTGCGTGGATTCCTTGACCGGTGCCAGGACGGGATGCTCAGCCGCGTAGCGGGCAAGCTCCGGGGAAATCGCGGGTCGCGCGAGCGCCGCGGAGCTGCTGGCCTGTTGCGGGTGAATCGAATCGCGCCAGGCGACCGCGTATTTTTTATCGGCGAGTTGCAGCACCGGAAGGGCGCTGAACTCGGGATCGCCGAGAAATTGAGCGCGGTCGTAGAAAGCGCGTCGGTACGCTTCGGTGATCAGATGGATGGACTGCGCCGCATCGAGCCCCGCCTTCGCGAGGTCATAACCTTCGAGGATGTTGAGCGTTTCCAGAAGTGCGATTCCACCCGACGATGGCGGCGGCGCACTGATGATTTCGAGCCCGCGATAGGTGCCACGCACCGGCGCACGGTCCTTCACGTCGTAGTTTGCCAGATCCTCTGCGGTGATGAGGCCGCCGCCCTTCTGCACGAACTCGGCGATCTCGCGCGCAATGGTCCCATGGTAGAAATCATCGGGCGCGGCGGCGATACGTTCGAGCGTGCGGGCCAGCTCAGGTTGCCTGAAGACCTCCCCGGGCCGCCAACCCTTGCCGTTGTTCTGGAAGATGCGTTTGGAATCCGCGAACTGCGACAGATTCGTGTCGCGGGTCATCTGCTGCGCGTCCTTCCAACTGAGTACATAGCCGGCGCGCGCGAGGCGGATGGCGGGGGCCATGGCCCGCCCGAGATCCAGCTTGCCGAAGTGCTGCTGCGCGTACACCAGCCCCTTGACGGAGCCCGGTACGCCCGCGGCCTTGTAGCCGATGACGCTGAGGTTGGGGATTACCTTGCCCTGCGCATCCTGGTACATGATGGCTGTCGCCTTGCCCGGGGCCTTCTCGCGAAAGTCCAGAAAGTGGGTTTGGCCATCGTGCATGCGGATGAGCATGAAACCGCCGCCGCCGATATTGCCCGCCGCGGGATGCACCACAGCGAGAGCGAACCCGGTTGCCACCGCCGCATCGACGGCGTTGCCGCCGGCTTGCATCATTTCCACGCCGGCTCGGGAGGCGAGCTCGTGGACGCTGGCCACCATCCCATGCTCCGCGACCTCCGGATGCAGGCCGCCGCCGGCAAAACACAGCTGCGATGTGACGATTGCCGCCAGGAACGGCAGCCTGGCGCGAGCTCGAAGATTCATGATCTCTCCTTTGCCTCATCCGGAGGGCAAGCGATAGTCCAGATCCGCACAAAGTCTTTCAGGGGTGGCACGAGCGCCGTGCGCTGCCTGGAGTCCGGGGTCACCTGAGCGCATCATGCGGACAGAAACGTATACGGGAGCGTAGCGAAAAAATGAAACTGGCTTTGTGGCAGACGGGCGGGTTCCCCGCGGAGGTCGCCGCCAATCTGGCGGCGTTGGCGACGACTGCGCAAGCCGCTGCCGCCGCGGGTGCGGAACTCCTGTTATGTCCGGAATGCTGGCTCTGCGGTTACAACATCGGCGCCGCGGTGGCGACGCTGGCGGAGCAGCCCAACGGACCTTCGGCACAGCACATTGCCGGCATCGCCCGCCGCAATGGCATCGCGATCGCTTATGGCTACGCCGAGCGGGAAATCCACAGCGGGCGCATTTACAATTCGGTCCAGGTCATCGGCCCGGATGGGGCGGTGCTGTCGCATTACCGCAAGACCCATCTGTTCGGCCCCGATGAGCGCGCCGCCTACCAGCCCGGCCCGTGCTTCGAGCCTCCCTTTGAATTCGGCGGGCTCCGGTTTGGTCTGCTGATCTGCTATGACGTCGAGTATCCCGAAGCCGTGCGGAGCGTCGCCCTGCTGGGCGCGGACGTCGTGCTCGTTCCCACGGCGCTCGCCGCCCCGCATGCGGAAGTGCCGGACTTCATTGTGCCGGCGCGCTCCATCGAAAATCAGCTCTTCGTCGCGTATTGCAATCACGCCGGCGTGGCAAACGGCATGCGCTTCCTCGGCGGCTCCTGTCTGACCGGTCCGGATGGCAGCGCCCTGGCGGCCGCCGGTACCGGGGAGGCTCTGATCATGGGCGAAATCAGCAAACAGGTCCGGGAGGAGGCCCTGCAGAGCTACTCCTATCGCCGCGACAGAAGGCCGGACCTGTACGGCCTTTTGACATCCAACTCCGACGTACGGTGTTAGGGCAAGCTGAGTCGGGCCTCCTCCGCCGTAGTGCGCGAGGGGTCGCCAGGGCGGCCGCGCAGTAGCGACCGCTCCCCTCGTAACCTCCTATTTCCTAAGGCCAATGTTCGGACGCGACGCGCAGTCCTGCGCTCCGGCATGAGCTTTGCAACACCTGCCTGAAATGTGCGTCTAGGGTTCCGGCCTGCCTTGCGGCAGGCGACTGGTCCGAGAGAGGCAGTCCACGCGCCGCGCCGCGGACGTGGATACACGGCGGGATAAAAGCCCGGGAGATCTGATTGCGGGGGCGCGTCCTGTCCCCGGGACGATCTCCCGTCCAGGGGAAAATCCCGGCAGTGCTCGTAGTCGCCCCGCAAATGCACTGGCTGCATTTTGCTCGAGGAGCGCGCGCACTGTGAAGAAGAAAAACATCGTTCCGCCGTCCGCCTATCTGAGGGCGACAGCCGTGACGGCCGCCGTCCTGACCGCTCTATATGGCGCGCCCGATCTGGCGGATGACAACGGCCTGACCGAGGTTACCGTGACGGCAACCCGTCGCGCGAGCTCCGCTCAGAATATCCCGATCAGTATTACCGCAGTCACCGGCGAGCAACTCGAGCAGGCCGGAATCCAAGACATCTCCGGGCTGGCTCGCTCCATGGCGGGCGTGCTTCCAGGAGCGGTCAACGTCGGTAACGCGTACAGCCGCGGCATCGAAGCAGAGCTATTCGTCAGCTTCAATACTCATCTCAGCGGCCAGGTCGATTATACGTACGATCAGACGAAGTTGACGTCATACAACCAGTTGGCCCTCGGCGGACTGTCCGTCCCGCCCCCACCCGTTGGCTCGCCCCTTCCGGGCACACCGAAGAACAGCCTGGCGGTCGGCCTGACGTACGGGAATATCATGATCGGAAGCGGGGAGCTGCGCTACGCGATCAATGCGCATTATCAGAGCTCGGTGGTGCCGGCCCTTTCGGCCACGATTCCGGTCGTGCCGGGGTACACCATGGTGGACACGCGCCTGAGCTATACATTGTCCCATTGGGCGGTGACGGCCTACTGCAATAATCTGACCAACAATCTGGCATCAGCTCGTACTCGGATCCGTTCAACTACGCGCAGTTCTACCAGGCGATCGTCTCGCGGCCCCGTACGATCGGCATGACGGTAGGCTACTCGTTCAAAGAGCACTAGTCCGTCTGTAGGCCGCTTCTGACAAGCCGGCGCGGCGCGTGTAGGACAGACTTCGCGCGGTGATCCCGTTAGTTTGCGCGGTGATACCAATTGCGTGGACCGTCAACGGAGATTCACATGCCAGAGCAGCAGACAATTGAGAGAGCCCGCAAGGACAAGCGTCAGGGCAAATCGGCGAGCAGTCAGGCGGGGGAGTTCGTGCGTCAGGAAATGGACCACATCCGCGCAGGCAAGCACGGCGCTCGCTCGACCAAGCAGGCTATTGCAATAGGGCTCTCGGAGGCACGGCGTGCAGGCGTCGATTTGAAGCCTCCGAAGAAAGGGACGACATCCGAAAAGACCCGCAAGAGTGCCGCGCGCGCTTATGCCCGGGGTCACGGCGCGCCGGCGCGAGCAAAGTCCACCGCCAAGCGATCTCGTGCCTCGACGCAGGCGTTGAAGCGAGAAGGGCGCAGCGCCGCTTCACCGGGCGCGCTTTCGCGGCAGGCGAAATCGTCCGCGGGTCGGCGTACGAGCAGCGAACGCTCAGGAGCCGCACGAAAGGCATCGCGCACGAAGGGTTCTTCAGGGCGTTCGGCTGCCGCGCGTAAGGCAGCGCGTACGCGCGAGACTCGCGCTCATGCGTGATCGAACCACACTGGACTACGTCAAGCCCGGTGCGGAGGAGCGGGGGCGGCTGCGTGAAGATTTCGACTTCAACGACCTCAATCACGACGGCCGCCTGACGCTCGGAGAGTTCATTCGCTTCATGCGCAGCGTGGACGAGGACCTCACCGCCGAGCAGTGCCAGATCGGCTTCGATGAGATCGATACCAACCGGGATGGCGTGATCGAATTCGAGGAATTCGCGGCGTGGTCGCTGAACCATTGAGCGGGAGGGGTCGCTCTGTATGGCAGCGAAGCGTGCGAAGCGAGTTGTAAAGGGAAAGCAGGTCGGCGCCCGCGGTAAAGGAAAAGCGGCCACCCTATGGTCGGCGGGCGTCATGCAGCGTAGCAACGCGCTGGACCTCGAGAGTGGCGTGTTCAAGGCGCGCAGCGCGCGACAGGTGGCGTTGTCTTTGAAGCGATCAGCCGAAGCGAGCACGCGGCGCAAGTCGACCCCTTTCAGATCGGCCATGTCGATGCTCAATTTTGAGATCAATCGAGGGGGCCGGAACCTGTCGGCCGAACGCAAGCGGGTGCTGAACCAAGCCAAGGCGGAGCTCCGCAAAGCGTTTCATCGGGAGCCGGCTCGTCCGTGACGCGCTGGCACCATCTGGCAAGCGGCTACGGAGCTTGGGACTCATGATGCACACGTCCACTCTCAGCGATGCGATGAAGGATTGCATCGAGCACTGTCAGCGCTGCCATGCGGAATGCCTCGAAACCGCGATGAACCTGTGTCTCGACACGGGAGGGCGGCACACGGAGCCGGAGCATTTCCGGCTCATGATCAGTTGCGCGACCCTGTGTCAAAGCGCTGCGGATCTGATGTTGAGCGGATCTGCCTTTCACGAGCGGCAATGCGCGCTGTGCGCCGTCGCGTGCGAGGCATGTGCCCAAAGCTGCGAGGAAATCGGCGGCATGGAACAGTGCGTGGAGTTGTGCCGGCAGTGCGCGCAGAGTTGTTGGACCATGAGTGGCGGCACGCCTCGCGATCGCGCGGCAGCCGGACGCCGGCCGGCTGCGTCTTAGCGAATACGCTGGCGCCCGGGCGCATCACAGTCCGGGAAACATGACTATGCCGCCAGGCGGGCGTTGCGTCTAATGACCTGCGGGGGTTGACCAAAGGCTCGCAGAAAAGCGCGACGCATGCGCTCGCGATCGGCGAATCCGCTCTCCCGGGCCACTACGTCGATCGGCAGCTGGCCCTGTTCCATCAGAAGTCGCGCGGCCTCGACGCGCAGGTTCTCGACAGCCTTGGCAGGGGACTGGCCGGTCTCCGCCCGGAATGCACGACTGAACTGGCGGGGGCTCAGATGCGCTGCCTCGGCGAGTTGCTCGACGGACAGCGGTGTGTGTAGGTTGCGCCTCGCGTAGACGAGGGCGCTTTGAATCCGGTCCGATTTCGGTTCCAGCTCCAGCAGGGCCGAGAACTGCGACTGGCCACCGGCGCGGCGATGATAGACCACCATTTTCTTCGCCACCGAGCGGGCGATCTCGATGCCCAGATCCTTCTCGACCATCGCCAACGCGAGGTCGATCCCGGCAGACATGCCGGCGGACGTCCAGACCGAACCATCGACGATGAAGATACGATCCTCTTCCACTCTGATCCGCGGAAATCGCGCCTGAAGCTCGCGCGCATAGGCCCAGTGGGTCGTCGCTCGCCGACCGTCGAGGATGCCCGCCTGCGCAAGGGTGAAGGCACCCGTGCACGGTGCAGTGACGCGTCTCGACATGTCGAGTGATTTACGGACGAAAGCCAGAAGCTTCGGGCTTGCCTCCTCAATCTCCGTGGCACCCCCCACGATCAGCGTGTCGAAATCCGGCTCATCGAACGCTTCGGTTTCGATCCTAACGCCCATGGACATTTGAATGGGACCACCGGATTCCGAGAGCAGGCGGACATCGTAGAGGGGTTTGCCGGAGGTCCGGTTCGCCATCTCGAATACCGACACCGGCGCCAGACTCAGGACCTGGGCACCGGGAAAGATCACGAGGCCGATGCGGTGCATGATTGCCTTCGCAGTGAATGACCTAAAAGGTGGTATATACGGCATTCGGGACATTGTCCAGGGGTATAGCTTCTCAGTCACACCGCCGGCACCCCCGCCGGCCGATCAGGATACCGACCATGGCTAGCCTCAGGAACTCAGGAACAGCGCTCATCACCGGCGCCTCCGGCGGCATCGGCGCGCTTTACGCCGATCGCCTCGCCCGGCGGGGCTACGACCTCGTTCTGGTCGCGCGCAATCGCGACCGTCTCGAAAACCTCGCCCGCCGGATCACCGCTGAGACTCATCGCTCGGTCGAAGTCCTCGCGGCGGATCTGAACGACCAGCAGGACTTGGCACGCGTCGAGGGCAATCTTCGCGCGGACAGCAGTGTCACGCTGTTGGTGAACAACGCCGGGGTGGGTGCAACCGCTCCGCTGTTGAGCTCGGACGTCGACAGAATGGATGACCTCATCGGTCTGAATGTGCGCGCCCTCATGCGACTCACCTATGCTGCGGTGCCCGGCTTCGTAGCCCGTGGCGCCGGCGCAATCATCAACATCGCCTCGATCGTCGCGGTGGCACCCGAAATCCTGAACGGCGTTTACGGGGGCGCCAAGGCCTTCGTGCTCGCGTTCAGCCAGTCGCTCCAACACGAGGTCGCCGACAAGGGAGTGCGTGTGCAAGTGGTGCTTCCCGGCGCGACGGCGACGCAATTCTGGGCTCTCTCGGGCACGCCCATCGAGCATCTGCCCGCGCAGATCGTGATGTCGGGAGAGGATATGGTGGACGCAGCCCTCGCGGGCTTCGATATGGGCGAGCTCGTCACAGTGCCGTCGTTGCCCGACATTGCGGACTGGAATGCCTTCGAGGCGGCCCGTCAGGTGCTGCGGCCCGGGCTTTCTCTCCAGAAACCTGCGCAGCGCTACGGCAAGCGTCTCGAGTCATGAACCTCGAGCGCCAGCGAGCACTAAGCGCGAGGCCGCCACACGGGAACCGGCCGGGACTTGCGGTCCCGAGCCGGGTGTAACCCGTGCGACCTGGCCTGCGAATGTGTCGCAAGCGTTGAGGTCGCCCGAATCGATGCCGCGTTTGAACCAGCTGACGCGTTGCGCGCTGGTGCCGTGAGTGAACGATTCGGGAACGACGGTGCCGCGCTCGCGCCGTTGCAGCGTGTCGTCGCCGATTTGCGAGGCTGCGTTCAGGGCCGTCTGCGCATCTCCCTGCTCCAGCCGCCAGCCGCGCTCCTGTTGGGCACGCTTGGCCCAGACGCCTGCCAGACAATCCGCCTGCAGCTCCAGTTTGACGCTAAGCGCGTTGGAATCCCCCTCGCTGCTGTGCGCGCGGACCGCGTTCACCTTGTCGAGTATGCCCAACAGATTCTGCACGTGGTGACCCACTTCGTGGCCGATCACGTACGCATGGGCGAACTGGCCCGGTGCGCCGAGCCGTTGAGTCATGAGATCGAAGAAGCTCAGATCCAGGTATACGGCGCGGTCCAGGGAGCAGTAGAACGGCCCGGCGGCGGCTTCGCCCTCGCCGCAGGCGGTCGGATAGCTGTCACGAAACAAACGCAGCTTGGGATATTCGTACGTGCGGCCCATGGACTGGAACACATCGGTCCACACTACCTCGGTGCTGCGCAAGACCTGCGATACAAACTTCACCTGAGGGTCGCTGTCGGATGGCTGCGTTGCCGTTTGCGACGGCGTGGTCTGCACGCTCGGCACATTGCCGCTCAGCAATCCCAGTATCTGCAGCGGGTTGATGCCGAAGATCCACCCGGCGATCAGGGCAACAACGATGGTGCCGAGGCCCACGCCGTGGGCCGGCCTCAACTGAAAGCCGCCGCCGCCTGAGCCCCGCACGTCCTCGACGTTGCGGCTTTCATCTTGATCGTTCATGTCCACGGTCATTCTCCTGGCAGGGGATGGCGGCCCAGGCCGCGGCTTTGCCGCAAGGCAGTGCTCGCAATTTGCATACCGTGGCGGGTAAACAGCACGAGCACTATTCGGGGTACAGTGAGAGGCCTGTCATCAGCAGCATGCGTGCGCAAGGGGCTTTTCATGGAAATCGATCTCAAAGGGTTTCGCGCCCTGGTGACCGGCTCGACAGCCGGGATCGGCGCGGCGATCGCGGAGCGTCTGGCTCTCAGCGGGGCCGAGGTCATTGTCAACGGACGCACCGCCGGGCGGGTTGCCCAGGCAATCGCGTCGCTGCAGGCCAAGGCGCCGCAGGCGCGTTTTCACTCGGCCCCCGGCGATGTCGGGACGGCGGAAGGTGCCGCTGACATCCTGGCCGCCGCCGGCGACGTCGACATCCTGGTCAACAATGCCGGCTGGTTCGAACCGAAGGATGCGTTCGAGATCACCGATGAGGAGTGGCGCAAGGCATTCGACATCAATGTCCTGGGCGCGGTTCGCCTCACCCGCGCTCTCGGGCCGCGCATGCGCGCCAAAGGTTATGGCCGCATCGTGTTCATCTCCTCGGAGTCGGCGCTCCAGATCCCGACGGAGATGATCCACTACGGCATGAGTAAGACGGCGATGCTGTCGCTCACGCGTGGCTTCGCACAGGCGCTCAGGCAAAGCGGCGTGACGGTGAATGCGGTGCTGCCCGGCCCGACTTTGTCGGAAGGGGTCGGAGGGTTTCTGGGCAATCTCGCGCGGGATCAGGGGAAAACCGTAGCGGAGGTCGAGCAGGGTTTCTTCGAGCATGCACGACCCACGTCGCTGTTGAAGCGCTTCATCGAACCCATGGAAATCGCGAACGTGGTGGCCTTCGTCTGCTCGCGAGAAGCTTCGGCGATCACCGGCGCGCCAATCCGTGCCGACGGCGGCGTTCTCCTGTCGATCGCATGAGCCATGTCACTGCGCGCAAACACGGAGGCTGACCGCTATGCGCCGTGCGGAACAAAGCGGCCCGCGTCGCGGTCCTTACGGACCTCGTCCGCTCGAAAAACGCGGCCGTTCATCGTGATGTAGACCCCGGGAGCCGCTACCTGGGCGGTCGCGAAGGCCATACCGAGGTTGAATGTCGCGTCGCTTTCCGTGAATCGGGCAGGAGACAGGGCCCCCGTGAACACGATTGTCTTGTCGCGAACGCTCGAAACCATGCGGGCGGTTTCCGTCATCGTATCGGTACCGTGAGTAATCACCACGCGTGTCTCCTTCAGCCCGGCAACCTGTGCTCGCAAGATTTCCCGGTCGTCGGGGGTCAGGTCGAGGCTGTCCTTGCGAAGCGCTTCGACGATGCGGAACGGGTACGAGACGCGGGCGATTTCCAGCAGCCGCTGTACGACCGATTCTCCGATCTGGTACTGGCTCAGGGAGTCGAAATAAGTCTTGTCTATCGTGCCGCCGGTCGTGAGGACAACGAGCGGGGCGGGTTCGCAGGGATCGAGGGTGGGGGTCACAGGTTTCCAGATTCCAGGAGTCCAGGGGTGCCGGGGCATTCTGCCGGGCCCCGAGCATGGAGTTTTGCCGGAGCGCATTCAAGACCCACGGGATTAGGCCGCGGGCCGGGCGCCCTGAGGGCGCCGTCCGGTGCTGAAGGAGGCTACAATGCTTGAGGTCCAAAGCAATAGTGCGCTTCGAGCAAAGAGGTCGTATGAGGAAGAGAGCGGAAGCGTTCGATCGCTGGATTCGCACGTCGTTCGTCGCGCTGAACACCGAGCTTGAAAACCTCTATTTCTCTCAGCAGGACCGCTCCCGCGTCGTGGGTGTCGGGGATTCGCTGAAGGAAAGGTTACGGGACGAAGGCAGGGCGCACATCGTCGAGCTGCTGGCGGAAGGCAATACGGGCGACGGTTTCGCGAGCGCCTTTGGCGTGCTCGGCAATGTTGGCCTTTACCTCGGGGCCTTGCGAAGACACGAGCTGACCAATCCTGCGCGCGAGGACCGGTCTCCGTTTCCGGAGGCATCCTCGCTGGCGATGCACGTTGGCGCCTCGCTGGGCATGGTGCCGCGTTTTGCCACAGCGCACCTGACAACTCACAACATGGCGCTGGCCGGGGTCCGCAAGAGCTTCACCTCGCTGCCGGACGAATTTCTCTTTATCGACGAGAACACGCGCGGGATTCTGGCATTCCAGCGGGCCGCCGATGCGCTGATGCGCATCGTACCGCTGGGCGTCTCCAGTCCCATTACCGACGTGCTGTTCGATGCCGCGAAGCTCGCTCTGAGCGAGGCCATCCGCATCAATGACAGGCTGTTTGCGAAGCTCGATGTGGATCGGTTCTTTTACAGCGTGCGGCCGTATTACAAGCCCTACCGTATCGGGCGGCAGGAGTACCGGGGCGCCAACGCCGGCGACTTCTCCGGCATCAATGAGATCGACCTGTTGCTCGGCCTGTGCCGCGCCAACGATCCGTACTACGCGCAGTTGCTGGTCGACAAGATGCTTTTCATGCTCCCCCAGGACCAGGCACGCTTGCGCGAGTGCATGACTCACAGAAGTCTTCTCGATGAGCTTCTGGCGATGGCGGATCAGTATCCGCGCAGCGACTGGTTCCAGCAGAATGCCCGCTTGTTTCTGGAGGTATGCGCGCTTTTCGCGCGCACAGCCACGCAGCACCACGACATGCTGGTGCGGCGTTTTATTGAAGCACCCGCGGCAAACCTCGTCGAGAACGATCTGCAAGGCATTACGGCGAGCGGGCCGCCGTTGCCGGTGCTGCTGCGTTCTCTCGAGACGCTTCGGGACCTGCGTGTGGCCGCTAAACGGGAAGACCTCGTCACCCGACACGGCGACCTGGAAAGACTCAGAGCCTTGACGTCAGGCCTTTGAGCCGACACCGCCGGCCAACACTGCGGTCCGGCGGGTGCGCCGCAGCCCGCGGCATCCTTCTCAAGCCGCCGGGGTCAGCTCGATCGTATCGACGCGGTTGGGATAGAAGGCCAGGTGATCCTTGATCTCGGCCACGGCTGCGAAAGGAGCCTCGTAAGTCCATACGGCGTTCACAGCTCTCGCGCCGCCGCCCGGGATGCTGTAGTAGGAGCAGTCCCCCTTGTAAGGGCAGTAGGTGTTGTGTTCGGTGCGTTCCAGCAGCGACATGTCTACGTCCTTGCGGGGGACGTAGTGCACCGCCGGGTATGCCGCCTCACGAAGCGTCAGCGAATCGCGAGAGTCGGCGATCACACTGCCCGCAACGGAAACGACGATGTGGGCCGAGCTCCTTTCGATCGTGATGGGGTGTTCGGGACCGGGCAGCTTGGTGAGCTTGTGTTGCATGGTTTCGCGCTCTGGTTGAGCGGCAAGCCCGTTTTCACGCACGGGCTTGCCGCAGGTTCACGAAAATCACTGCGCCGCTTTGCCGCCGTCGACTGCGATTGACGTGCCGGTGATGAAGGACGCGTGCATCCCGCTACCTCGAGCGCCGCGGCCTTGGTCAGGCCATCGACCGCGTGCTTGCTGGCGAGGTAAACCGACGCCCGCCACGCCGGTGCGACCGAAAACAGAGGATACATTAATGATGCTGCCTCGCTGTTGAGGAGCATCACGTGCAGCTCAAGCTTCATGCTCAGCAGGGTGCCCAGTACCTTGGTGTCGAAAGTAGCCGCATAGCTCTCGGCGGACTGCTCGATCACCGGCCCAGGCTTGCCTTCAGTGCGGAAGCCAACGAGCACAGCGAAGCTATCCGGCGCCGGGTGGTCGAAATGTTCGCGCAGGTGCAGGAGTCCGTACTCACGCCGCACGGGACCCCAACTTGCGTCCTTCGCGCGGTCGACTTCCACACTCAGGAGCTGAGCCATGCCCGCGACCCGCGAAGGCACCGCTGTCCCTAACGTCACCTTCAAGGTGCTGCGCAACGGCCAGCTGACGAACGTCAGGTCGGATGAGATCTTCAAAGGTAGGCGCGTCTCGCTGTTTGCGCTTCCCGGAGCGTACACACCCACGTGCTCGACGGGGCATGTGCCGCGTTTCGTGGAGCTCGCGCCGGAGTTGCGCAGGCATGGTGTGGATAGCATCATCTGCCTTGCCGTAAACGATCCCTTCGTAATGGACGCATGGCAACGCGAGCAGAATGCCGACGAACTCACGTTCCTTCCGGATGCCGACGGCGCGTTCACAGCCGCCATGGGAATGCTGGTCGACAAAAGCGACGCGGGCCTGGGCAAGCGGTCCTGGCGTTATTCGATGCTCGTGAATGACGGCCGCATCGAGAAGATGTTCATCGAACCGGATAAGCCGGGCGATCCGTTCGAAGTTTCCGATGCCGACACGACGTTGACGTATCTGGATCCCTCGCGGCGCATGGGCTCCGTGACGATGTTTGCGCGACACGGCTGTCCATTTTGCGCGCGCGCGCAAAAGCTACTGGAAGAGCGGGGGATTCCCCACGAGCGCATTTATATTGGCGACGGCGTCACGATGAACTCGGTACGCGCCGCATCGGGCGCGGCCAAAGTGCCGCAGGTGTTCATCGGCGGCAAGCTGATCGGCGGCGCGGATGCCCTGCAGGAGTTTCTGGGCAAATTGCCTGCCGAAAACGGTGCAGGCACGAGGGCAGTAGCCCAGCCAGCCGCTGCGCCGGGTTGACCGACTACCCGCCCGGCGCTTCTTGGCAAGCGCCGGGCGGAACGTGCTCCGCAAACGCGTCGGATCAGGGCAGCAGCGTGGCGTCGAGAGTGATTTCGGCCTTGAGGAGTTTCGAGACCGGGCAGCCGACCTTGGCCTTGCCGACGAGCTGGTCGAAAGTCGGCTGGTCCGCGCCCGGAATCCTTGCCTTCAGCGCCAGGTGCACGGCCGTAATGGCAAACCCGCCGTCCAGCTGCTCGAGCGTCACCTCCGCGGAAGTTTCCATCTGTTCGGCCACGAGCTTGGCCTCTCCCAGCATGAGGGACAGCGCCATCGTGAAGCAGCCCGCGTGGGCTGCGGCAATGAGCTCCTCGGGATTGGTGCCGCGCTTGCCCTCGAAGCGGCTTGCGAAGCCGTACGGATAAGCCTGCAGAGCGCCGCTCTCCGTGGAGATGCTGCCGACGCCGTCCTTGAGCCCGCCTTTCCAGGTGGCTGATCCGCGTCTCTTGATTTTCATGGCTTGCTCCTCGCTTGCAGTGTGGGCCTGCCAGTCTATGTCAGGTCTGTGTCTGTCACACAGTCGCGCGGCGCCGCCGTGGACGCGGAAACAGCGGGAAATCGCCAGCTGCCGGTGCCTGCGATGAGCTAGGCTTCGACGCCCGCCGGAATCACGTGGCCCGCGCGCGGCAGCAGGAGTTTCAGCAGCGGGCCTGTCATGATCGTCGTGACCACCGCCATGATCACCAGCATGGTGAATACCTTCTGCGGGATGAAGCCGAGGTCGAAGCCAATGTTGAGAACGATCAGCTCCATGAGCGCGCGCGTGTTCATCAAAGCTCCGAGCACCCAGGACTGGTGACGGTCAAAGCCGGAGAGACGGCCGGCGAGGTACACGGGGATGATCTTGCCCAGTACCGCGGCGCCGAGCACTACGATGAGCCACTGCACATCGGCCAGTGTGGACAGTCCGAGCACGTTGGTTCGCAGGCCCGTAAAGGTGAAGAACACCGGCAGGAAGAACACCATCACGAAGCGGCCTACCTGGCGTCGCCAGGCGTTCACGAAGGCTTCGTGCCGATGGAACAGCAGGCCCGCCGCAAAGCCGCCGAAGATGGCGAAGATGCCGAGCTTGTACGTGCAGATGCTGAGCGCCAGCATCAGGCACAGGACGGCGGCCATCAAATTGGGCGGGACGTCGCCGTCGCGTAATGGATTGCTCGCAATGAGCCTGTTCACGGCGGGCCGTAGTACGAACCACAACGCGCCCAGGAGGAGGAGCAGTCCGCCGATCTGCAAGACAACGCGGGTGCCCGAGAAGTGCGCGGCCGCGTAGGCGGACACGCCGGCCAGCAGGATCCAACCCACCACGTCATTCAGCGCTGCCGCGGAAATGGCGATGACGCCAATGTCACTGCGCGTCAACCCGAATTCACGCAGGATGCGCCCGAGAATCGGCACCGCCGTGATCGCCAGGCCTACGCCGCAGAACAGGCTGTACACCAGGGGATCGATGCCGGGAGCCAGCACCGGGGCCGACCAATGTCCGATCATGAGCCCGAGACAGAACGGTACGCCGACCGATGCGAGCGTGATACCGAGTACGCCGCGCGCATTGCGCCGGTTTCTCAGGTGGGCGAACTCGAAGTCCATCCCGATCTGGAACATGAGGAGGATGAGGCCGATCTGACTGATGATGATGATCGGCGTCGAAGCCTTGTCCCCGAACACGGCATGCGAGGCCTGCGGGAAGAAATGTCCGAGCAGCGAGGGGCCCAGCAGCAGGCCCGCGATGATCTCGCCGATGACGCCGGGTTGTCCGAATTTGCGCAGTAGGGTATTCATCAGCCGCGCAACGCCGATCATGACAATGAGCTGCAATAAAATCGAGAACAGCAGGTCCTCGGTCTGGTGCACGGACGCATTCATTGTTCGGTCTTCCGCGTCAGGTTGGGTTGATCGCTCCGCCAACGTTTCGTCCGGGCAGCGCGGGCTGCACGTGCTCCGGCCGAAAGCCCAGGCCGATAACGCGCGCCGCCAGCCCCCGCAGCCACGGTGCGTGAGTCAGTAGCCTTAAGGGAAGCGGGGGCCGCAACACATGATTGGCACCCGTGAGCACCGGCGTCAATATGGCATTCTGTGCCCCCACCTGGAACGCCTGGGTCATTTTCGCCGGCCAGGCGCGGCGCTGCTGGACGGCCTGAACATCCGCGTCGGTCAAGCGACCGAGGCGAAGCTTTTCCCCCAGCAGGTTCGCAGTCGCAACCGCATCCTGGATCGCGAGATTGATGCCCACGCCTCCGACGGGCGACATGGCGTGCGCTGCGTCGCCTATGCAGAGCAGGCCAGGGGCGCTCCAGCATTTGAGGCGATCGATGGCGACCGTCAGCAGCTGCACGTCATCCCAGCTTTTTACGTCGGAGAGGCGCGGTTTCAGGGCGGGAGACGTGCGGCTCACATCTTCGAGAAAGGCGGGCAGGCCGCGCGCCTTGACCGACTCCGCGGCACCTTTGGGAATGACATACGCGCACTGCCAATAGTCGCCGCGATCGAGGGTAATCAGGATCTTGCCGGGGACCACGTGAGTGAAGGCCCGATCCAGGCCGGATGCCTCGCGCCCCACCCGGAACCACATGACATCGATGGGCGCACCGATGTCCTCGAGTTCGAGCCCGGCCTGCTCGCGTACCGTGGAGCGGCGCCCGTCAGCTCCGACCGTCAGCACTGCATTCACTTCCAAGGGGCCGTCCGGCGTCCTGGCGCGAACGCCAGTTACCCGGCCGCCCGTTCCCAGGAGGCCGGTCACTTCCGCGCGCGTCATCACGGTCAGCTCGGGTAAGCTTCGCCCCTCCTCCGCGAGGAAGTTCAGGAAATCCCACTGCGGCATGAGGGCGATGAACGGGGACCGTGCCGGCAGCCTGTCGAAGTCCGCCACCTTGATCTTGTAATCGCCGAACCACCCCTCGAGCCGCTCGAGTTTCTGATGCGGAAGCCTCAGGAAGCGCTCGAGAAGACCGAGCTCGTCCATGACAGTCAATGTGGATGGATGAATGGTGTCGCCGCGGAAGTCGCGGAGGAAATCGGCGTGCTTCTCCAGCACGAGCGTGCGAACCCCTGCGCGTGCGAGCAGGAAGCCCAGCATCATGCCGGCAGGTCCGCCTCCGGCAATACAGCACTGTGTTTCCATAGAGCGGACATCGTGTGGTGGACTATTCATCATAGCCATCTTCTTAACAGGGGCCACTTCCCTGCCGCAAGGCGCTATATCGCGCCCGTCCGGTTAGAATCCGCAGGGCCATGATTTCCTTTCAAAACGTCTCCAAGTCATTCGACGAAGGCCGGGATTTCGCCGTGCGCGACGTGAGCTTCAGCGTCGCCCCGAAGGCATTCGTGGCGCTCGTCGGTGATTCGGGATCGGGCAAGACCACTCTGCTGAAGATGATCAACCGGCTCATCGAGCCGGATCGGGGGTTGGTCTGTGTCGCGGGCGAATCGGTGCAGTCCGTGCCCGGGTACAGTCTGCGCCGGCGCATCGGTTATGTGTTCCAGGGGATCGGGCTGTTTCCCCACATGAGCGTTGCGGAGAACGTCGGGATCACGCCGCTGCTGCTCGGCTGGCCGAAACCGCAGATCGCCGCGCGTGCCGCGGAGTTGATCGATCTGGTCGAGCTGCCGCGCAGCTATCTAGCCCGCATGCCGTCGGAGCTTTCCGGGGGGCAGCAACAGCGCGTTGGGGTCGCCCGTGCGCTCGCCGCGCGCCCTTCGATCATGCTCATGGATGAGCCTTTCGGGGCGCTCGATCCGGTGACGCGCGATACTCTCGGGTCCGAATACCGACGCCTTCACGAGTCGATGGGGCTTACAACGGTCATGGTGACGCACGATGTGATGGAAGCAGTGCTTCTAGGGGATCGGATCATCGTAGTGCGCCAGGGTGAAATCGTCGCGGACGGCGCGCCCCATCAGCTGCTCACCGAACATCCGGACGCCGGCGTTCGCGCATTGATGGACATGCCCCGCCGGCAGGCCGAACGCGTTCGCATCCTCATGCAGGAACGAACGCGGCGTGAATGAGCGTTTCGCCGCAGCCGCGCGCCTGCTGCCGGATTATTTAAGCCAGCATGTCCTGCTGAGCGCAGCTGCCCTGGCCCTGGGCTTTCTCATCAGCGTCCCGCTGGTGGTGATGGCAAGCCGCAGTGCCCGGGTCCGCTGGCCGGTACTCGGCTTCGCGAGTGTCGTACAGACGGTGCCGAGCCTGGCTCTTCTAGCCTTGTTCTATCCGCTCCTGCTGGCCCTTTCCTCCGCCTCGAGGCATGTATTCGGTCACGGGTTCTCGGCACTCGGATTTCTTCCTTCCCTGCTGGCTCTCACGCTGTATTCGATGCTGCCGATCCTGCGCAACGGCGTGACCGGATTGGCGAACCTCGATCCGGCCGTCATCGAGGCGGCGCGCGGCGTCGGCATGACAGAGCGGCAACGGCTGTTGCGCATAGAGCTGCCGCTGGCCGCACCGGTTCTCATGGCCGGACTGCGGACCGCGGCCGTCTGGGTGATCGGGGGCGCGACCCTGTCGACCCCCGTTGGCCAGACGAGCCTGGGCAACTACATCTTCTCCGGGCTGCAGATCGAGGACTGGGTCTCGGTCCTGTTCGGATGCATCGCTGCCGTGGCATTGGCACTCATGGCCGACCAGCTTCTGGGTCTGATTGAAGCGGGTGTCGCGAAGCGCAAGCCACGCAAGATATGGCTCGGTGTCGGGCTGTTGGTTGCAGGGGTTGCCGCCGCAGGTGTCGGCTCCGTCGCCGCGGGCAGCAGATCGACTTATGTCATCGGCGCGAAGAACTTCGCCGAGCAGTACATCCTGGCGGCGCTCATGGCCGACAGAATCAAAAAGGAGGGCTATTCCTCCACGTCGCGCGTAGATCTCGGCTCGGTCATTGCGTTCCGCGCGCTGGCGAGCAATGGAATCGACGCGTACATCGATTATTCCGGCACTGTCTGGTCGACTGTCATGAACCGCCACGACGCGCCACCACGCCTGCAAATGCTGGAAGAGATGCGCGTTCAGCTCCGCCGGGAACATGGTGTTCTGCTGCTTGGAGCGCTCGGGTTCGAGAATGCTTATGCGCTTGCAATGCGGCGTGACCGTGCGGAGGCGTTGGGCATTCGGACGATCGCGGATCTTGCGCAGCATGCGCCGGCTCTGCGCATTGGCGGGGACTTCGAATTCTTCGCACGCTCCGAATGGCGAGCGCTGCGCGATCGGTATGGTTTGCGCTTTCGGCAGCAGCGGCAGTTCCAACCGACTTTCCTGTATCGGGCCGCCACGTCCGACGAGGTCGACGTGATTTCCGCGGCCTCGAGTGACGGCCGCATAAAGGCATACGACCTTGTCGTCCTCGAAGATCCGCAGCAGGTGATTCCGCCCTACGACGCGATCGTCCTCGTCTCACCCGCGCGGGCGGCAGATCCGGTATTGCACCGGGCGCTCGAGCCGCTGGTGGGCGCGATCCCGATCGATCTGATGCGCGAAGCCAATTACATGGTGGATCGCGACACCGACCGGATGCCGCCCGGCAAGGTGGCGCAGTGGCTCGAGAGCGCGATCCACCTGCACCCCTAACCGGCGGGGAACCGTCGCGGCTGCTTGCCGCCCGCAAGTGGCAGCTTGCTCTCATCTATGATCTGGCCGTCCTTCATCACGAACACGATGGACTTGGCGTTCTTGATGTCGGCCGTGGGATCCTTGCTCAACAACACCAGGTCGGCGAGCTGGCCGGAGTCGATCGAGCCCATGCGGTCGGCTTTGCCGAGAAACACGGCACTGTTGTGGGTGGCGATCTGGATGACTTTGAGTGGCGCGATGCCCGCGGCGCTGAGCAGCTCCAACTCGTGCTGGAGCGCGGGTCCGCTGCTCTGATCGGTGCCGCTGGCCACCGTGCCGCCGGCGGCGTCGACCTTGCGGACATTCTCCATGGCTACCGGCGTCATGAGCTTCATCCACCACGTCCAGGGGCGCTTCTGATACTCGGCGCGCACCTCCGTCTTCAGATGCTCCCGTTCCTGTGCACTGAACGAAGCGACGTACAGGGGCTCATCGAGGTATTCGGGATGTTCGGCCAGACGGCTGTAGTTCTCACCGATGGTCAGCGTGCTCGCGAAGGGAGTTTTCTTTGCTCCCATCAGCTTCACGAACGAATCGCTGACGGGTCCCTGGATGACGGGGTGCGCGAGAGTGTCGCTGCCCGCATAGAGGGCGTCCAGAGAGCGCAGCTCGCTCGACACGTGCACTGTGGTGCGGATGCCGTGCTGGTTGTAGTAGCGGATGATTTTCTCGAGCAGATCGGTCGGCATGAGGGTGATCATGGGACGCGAGCCCCAGCCTTCCTCCTCCAGGGTCAGCTTGAGCATGTC
>JAQGOC010000382.1 GCA_028293805.1 Gammaproteobacteria bacterium | reverse complement strand
CGACCGAGGACTTGCAAATCGGATTCGATGAGATCGATACCAACCGGGATGGCAGCATCGATTTCGACGAATTCGCGGCGTGGTGGAATGAAAGAGCTTGAGCGGGGACGTGTAGCACACAATCCGGCAGGCAAATTTGCGGCCGCCCGTTGCGCGGCGATTCGAAAGTGAGCTTCTGCAGCGCGAGCCGTATCAGCACTGTGTGTGCGAGGTACGGCGCGTCATGATTCAGGCGGGATCGGGCCCCGACGAGGGATCTTGGAGATCCGGATTGATCACACCAAAGCGTGCCGGGATATGCGCATAGAAGAGGCGGATCTTCTCCTTGCGCAGCAGCTCGAGGAGCCTGTTGGCCTCTTCGTCGGTTACGATGAATTCAACTTCCACCGTGAGACCGGCGAGCTCGAAGAACCGGGCCTCGTGCAGCATGTGGTGCCGGCCGAATCCGGCCATGGCGCGAAAGGCCGAGCCGCCGCGCACACCGAGCGTGTTCGCCTGTTCGAGCAGCCATTCCCAGACCAGGTGGCCGTGATGGCGCTGGTCTTCATGCACGTAAAATCTCAAGAATGACCCGTCCATCATGCCTCCTTCTGGCCCGCTCACCGTCGGCGGGGCCCCTAGCTCCTCATCCAGGTCACCGTACCAATGCCCGCCAACGTCATGGCCACAGAACCGACCAGGTGCGCGGCAATGGCGCCGCACACTGAGAGGCCGCGACCCTCCTGCAACAACGTGACCACCTCGGCGGAAAATGTCGAGAACGTCGTCAGGCCCCCGCAGAAACCCGTGATGATCAACAGCCGCCACTCTGGCGCCAACGCGGGAAACGCCGCAAAAAGGGCTACAGCCAGGCCGATGATATAGCCGCCAATGAGGTTTGCGGCCAAAGTGCCGGGCGGGATTGCGGGGAAGAAACTGTTCAGCCGCGCACCCAGCCACCAGCGAAACAGGGCGCCGAGGCTGGCGCCCACGCAGATTGCGACGATCGATTTCCACATCACCTGTCCTTTGACACGCCGCGCTGCTGTGCGATGCGCTTCTTTCGCGCCACAAGATAGCCGTAAGCGAGAGCGTTTGGCACCAGTGCCACGAAGCCGAGACCGATCTGCAGCTCCCGCGAGAGTCCAGGCGGATACAGCAGGGTCGTGAGGTAGTGACCGATAAAGTCACCTTGATAGCCGATATCTGCGCCTGGCTGCCGAAGCCTCACTTCAAGCGGCGTCAAAGGACACGTGGCTCCGGTGAACTCGACCAGCACCCCCCAAAGCACGGCCGCGACATGGAGCCCCAGGAGCTTGGGCCACCGCAGGACGAGCAGCGCGCCAAACAGCACGAACCCGACAAATGCCAGGTGGGCAATCAGCACCAGGTCGGCGGCCAGGTGATAGATCATGGTAGAGCGCTCCGAGGCGGGCATCGCAATCACCGAAAGCCACGCCCTGCAGCCGCCAGTGGCTCGCGTGCGCCTGCAGCGCGAAGGGAAAAGTCCCCGGGCGCGCAGGGCCCGATATGTTGGGATCAACGCAGTCAGAGCCCTTCCGGCAGGGCTCTGCCGCGCGACCGGCCGGGTACAGGGTTGCCCGCCGAGTGCCGCCCATTTTCTGCCCAACCCTGCTCGCCGATCAACGGAACAAAGGCGACCCCGCCGAGATCCTCCTCCTCGTACTGAGTCTCACTCAGCCGAGTTACCTTGCGAAGGGTCTGGTGGAATTGTTGCAGGCCGACGGGAATGATCAAACGGCCGCCGATGGCGAGTTCCTCTTTGAGGGTCATGGGCACTTCCGGTCCACCCGCAGCCACCAGGATGGCATCAAAGGGGGCCGCTTCCGGCCAGCCGCGGGTCCCATCGCCAACACGCAGCTCGACGTTTTCATACCCTAACTTCTGCAGTCGCCGCTTCGCCGCCGCCACGAGCTGCTCATGGCGCTCGATTGCATAGACCCGCGCGGCGATCCGGCTCATCACGGCTGCCGCGTAGCCCGACCCCGCGCCCACTTCCAACACTCGATCGCTGGGCTGCAACCCGGCGGCCTCGATCATCAGCGCGACCATGTAGGGTTGTGAGATAGTCTGGTTCGCGCCAATCGGCAGTGGGCCGTCGTCGTAGGCAAACTCCTCAAAGCCGGGGTCGACGAACTCTTCGCGGGGAACCTGCCGGATGGCCTCGAGGACACGAGTATCCCGGACCCCACGGCGGGCGATTTGAGTGTCCACCATTCGCTCGCGAGCGCGTCCGTAGTCCGGCATCATGCTTCAGCTCCTGTGCCGCCCGGAGTGTAAGCGTCGATGGATTGGATTGTTCCCGGACGGGAGCGGTACCGCCTCAGGTCACGCTTGGGACCCGGGCCCTTATTCCCAACGGGATCTGTGGTGAGCCTTTTCCCAGCCCACTTCGCTACGCCGTTTCATGCCGGCCACCATTTTTGTCGGCGTCCGGAAGCGGCACATCACGCCAGCGACAGAAATCCGGCCAATAGTAGAACCTGCCGAGCCAGCTTTTGCCTTCGTGGTTATACGCCTCGATACTCCAAACCTCGGCTCCCTCGGGGGCGCAGCTCTCGACGCGCTCGAAGAAGTAGGACCACCACCTGGCGTCCACCGCGTAACCAGTGACGTAAGCACCGGCAACGCCCCTTCCGATGTTGTGCCGTATCCAGGTTGCAGCATGCTGGCGTGCGTCGAAGTCTTCGAGGCGTTTTGCGGTGAGTGGTACCTCGCCGCGCCACTCCACAAAGGATTGCATACGCTGATCGATCGAATCCACGAAAACGGGCTCCAGCGACTTCAAATGCACGCGTGGCAACCTGGTGCGAAGGCCGCCTGAACCACCCGCCTGATACGATACTTTCAGGGCACCGCCTGCCAACGGTCGCCGTCCCGATAGCCACAATGCAGACGGCTTTACCC
>JAQGOC010000377.1 GCA_028293805.1 Gammaproteobacteria bacterium | reverse complement strand
CGATTGCGCCGGATCTCCGTGAGTCGATCGCCGCGCACAACTTCGATGCGCTGCGCGGCATTCTTCACGATGGCCTGCTGGTCGCGGGAGGAATGCCGAAATTCGACGATCGCACGGACGACGAGGTGCGGGAGTTGCTGGCCTACATCCGGAAGATCTCCCGGGATGCCAGCCAGCCGGAGGCAAAGCAGTGAACCGGCTTAGCGAAGGGGCTCGGCGGCGTGCCTCGGCGGGCACATCCGTCGACGCCTCCGCTGCCGTGGCGGGAGTGTTAGCCGCTACCTGCTGTGCTGCGATGCTCTCGAGGCGACCACAGAGGACTACGCATTTACCGTATTTGAGAGGACTTACAGGGACTTCGGCCTGCCGCGGGTGATCCGTACGGACAACGGCGTTCCGTTTGCCAGTCGCAGCGCCTTCTTCGGCCTGAGCAAGCTCTCGGTCTGGTGGCTACGCCTGGGCATCCGCATCGAGCGCATCAAACCCGGGCGACGGTCTACTTGGTGGCGCTGACGGTAATTCAAGTCCTGTCGCCGAGCATGGAAGCGGTGACCCTTTCCTGCTCCAAGTAAATCGCTACGGCGTTGGCGCTGTCAATTTGCCGGTTCGAAAGCTGCCGTCGGCGTAGAAGTCACCTTTGCATATCCAGTGGCCGCTGACCTTCTCCCAAAGAAAGAGAATGGCGAGCGTGAACGGCTTTGCCTTGGGATCGACCGGCATGACGTCGAAGTCGGCCCAGTCCCATCCGGCATCCCCATTCACGACCGTGTGCATAGAGGTGACTTTCACGGTGTATTCGTTCACAGCCTTGTCATAGAGCGGCCGCAGCTGCGAGCGCCCGTTGAAGATGCCAAAGCCTTCGCCCACAGAAACCGCGTCCGCGGCATAGAAGCGCGTAACGATCGTTTCCGCGTCGTGGGCGGTGAATGCCTTCTCCTTCATATCGTATTTCTCACGGATGGCCTTCTTGAAAGCCGCGAGCTGTGGGGAATCTGCCTTGACCACCGCCGCCGATTCCGCGGCACCGGCCGACACGGAAGAGCCTGCGAGCAGGGCCAGGATGGACCACGCCAACATGAGCTTGTGCATTTATATGATCTCCAGGATTTGTTGTGCCGCCCGTTCGCCTTCTTCGGCCGCCGTTTCCCACATCTGCTGTCCACTGAGCTCCGAATGCGCAAAGGCGATCCGGTTGTAGCGCTTGCGGATGACGTCTTTGGGTGCAGGTTTGCCGTCCTTGCCGAAGAAAAAGCCGGGTGGGTCGACGACGTAGGCGTGACCCCACCGGTTCGCCACAATGCCCGCTATGTCGCGCTTGGCATCGAAACCGTAGTCCGCGAACATCTTCGTGAACTGCGTCCGCACTCCCATTTCGATCTCCTGATACGACATGTTGAAGAGCTTCATGCGCGCGGCCGTGCACTGTTCGGGGAATGGCACTCCCGGCAGCGGGAACGGGTTGTACAGTGAAAATACGACAGGCTTCGATGGATCCAGCGGCATGGTCTGCTGACCTTCGATCTCGAGGTTGCGCCGCAGGCTCAACCACCAGCCGAAACCCTCGAACCAGCGCGCAGACGCGATGCCCAAGCGATCCATGAACTTCCAGTTTCTCACCGCGACATTCACCGTGAGCATCGGTGCATGGTGAAAGCTATTCATTGCCTCGCGATAGTCGGTCGGGACGTCGCGGCAGATGTGTCTGTTGACGTGCTGCTGGCTGGCGCAGATCGCCGCTTTGGCGCGTACACGAAACAGTTTGCCACCGCGAACGTACGTTACATGCACGCCTTTTGATGGGTCACTGGCGTCAAGGTGTGCAACTTCGATCACCGTGCTCGATACGCGCATGCGCACGGGCTGGTTAGGACGGTCGAGCTGGTCCCACTGTACAGGGCTGTTGAGAATGTCGGCGAGGCGGTACTCGCCCCGGAACGCGCCCGGGATGATCTTCTTGACGAAACAGCGCGCCGTCCCCGCATTGCCGCCGGGAAAGCTCGCAAGATAGAGCTCGTCGGTCGGGTCGACCCCGCCATTCTGATAGCGGTAATACCCGATGACACCCGGCAGCAGGAAGTTATAGGCAGAGTAAGCGGATATGACGTCCGCCCCGAGCCCGCATCCCTCCGCGGCTGCGACAGGGTTGATGTAGCGAGTGACTTCGGCCAACGCCTCCCCGCGAATACCCATCACGTCCGTCAGGAACTGCTCGTACGTGATGCTATCCAGCCACTTGTCCCAATCCTCGCGCACCGGGGGAGTCCGGAACAGGTCCATGCCCAACAGGGCTCGCTTCGAGGCATCTGAAATCGGTGCGTTTTGAAATCCATCGCGCCAGGGATTTTTTACCCATCCCTTGCCTTCGTAGAAGAAGCCTGTATCGGATTGCTCCCAGCCGATATGCATGGGGAACCATGCGTCATGCGGAATCAGGGTGTCGTTGTTCAGCCCCGTCGGCTTCTGGAACACGAACTCGTCCGGAAATCCGAGATCCTTGGTGAAGTGAGTCCACATGCCCGCATCCTTGGCCCGGGTGAATGGCACGACGATACCCGTCGAGCCTTGCGGTGCCGTCAGGTGGTAGCCGTCTACTTCGAATTCGTTCTGCTTGGCCTCGCCGCCGAAGATCGGATGTTGATCGAGCATGAGCACCGGGCTGCCCGGTCGCGCCTTGTGGTAGGTGTGGCTGGCTGCCAGTCCTGAGATACCGGCTCCGACGATCACGAGGTCGTAGGTCTCACCGGTGTCCTGCGCCGACGGGAGGGCGCTGTCGCGCTGATGGTTGCGGATCGCCCCGTGCGCCGCATTGACGACTTCGAACGTGTTGCCATTCGACCGGGCGTAGTCCCCAATTCCGCCGGGACCGGTCCAATCGGGACCCAGTCCCGTCATGGGAGTAGGAATCGTCTGAGCAGTCGCAGTGCGCAATGCAGCCGGCGAGGCCATGCCCAGCAGTACGGACCCCGTCCCCAGCAGCGCGCTGCCGACAAAATCCCGGCGTGTGATGTCGGTGTTGCACCCGAGCTTTTCGGCATCCGACTCGTTGGCGGGATCGCGATCATCTTCGTCGGCAATGGTCAATGTCCAACTCCCCGGTTAATAGTGAGAAGGCAGCTCGAGCGCGGCGTTGAGATCCGCCTTGTCTTTCATATTCCCTGTCAACCGCGCCGCGAGCGCTGTCGAGGATTCGGTGACCATCCGCCGGATCTTTCGGGCCGTTTCAGTTTCCGCCCGCGTCTGAATCCACCCCAGCAACGCCATGCCGCGCAGGAACAGCATCACATCGAGCATGTCCAGATCACCGTCATCAAGCGCTCGCACCTGCCGGTAGCCATGAATCATCGCTCGCAGCGCCGGAGCGAAGCTCGGAGTTCCGAGCTGGAAGAACACCGCCGTGGCGATCTCGGCCACATACCAGCCGAATCCGCAGTCATCGAAATCGATGAGCGTGCATTGATTGCCATCCAGCAAAACGTTTTCCGGGACGAGATCGCCGTGTATGAGACCATACCGATTGGCCAGCCTCCCGAATGCGCCTAACCTCTGCCGCGCAACCTCCGCTGCGCCGTGAAGAAGGGCGCGCTCTGCGGTGCTCAGTGTCTGCAGATCGCCGAAATATCCCCACACACCCGGCTTGGCGAGACAGCCCGCCTCATCCCAGCTGTGGCGAGTAAATGACTCTCCGGGATGCCATTGAGCGCTGTGTGCGTGCACGCGGGCCGCCAAGCGTCCGACCTGTTTGTACGCGCGTTCGATGAACTCCCGGTCGCCGAACGAGCGCTCCTCTATCTGTCCCAGCGGAGCCCCGGAAATCCAGGAGAGCAGGTCGCACTGATATGCGTTCACCTCGTCCGGCTGGCGCACGAGAGTCAAAATGTCGCCGTTCGACGTGGGAACCACACGCGGAGTCGGGATCCCCTGATCCGCGAGGGAAATCATCCACGTCAATTCCGAGTACAGAGCTGCGTCGCTGTGATAGCCCCGCCGGTGAACACGCAACACATAGGTCGGCTTGTCGCGGATGACGACCGCGAAGACAGCGTTTTCCCGATACTTGAGCAGCGTGAGGCGGCAGTCGGCGGAAATGTCCCAAGCACGCAGAGCGATGCGCGCCACGGCTTCGAGTTTTCGGCCGTCCTGGCCCGGCGAGCCGACTATCACAGGGATCCGCTGGTGGAGCGCCCGCCGGAGACGAGGCGAATCGCATCGCGCTTCGGCTGCCGCTCCGCGACGCGGATGGCGTCCTGGAAGCGCTCGAGCGCCTCGTCGCAATAGCGCGTGTCGATGAGGAACCCGGGCTTGACCTGCAGGATCGAGGATTTGAACCCCGCGAAAATGGCCCACAGGCCGATGTCGTACAGGGCCTTCATCATGTCTACGCCACCGCGCGGGCTGTCGAATTCCAACCCCATCACGAGACCCAGCCGATGAACTCTGCGCAAGTAGGGATGGCGTCGCTGAATGTCCGCGAAGCCGGCGGCGAAATAGTCGGAGATGCGCAGGGCGTGCGATAGATTCCCCGGATCGCTGCAAATCTCGAGAACGCGCTGGGCGAGCGCGCAGCCGACTTCTGCACCTCCGAAGCCCGAGACGTGTCCCCAGCCGTTTTCGGCAAGCCAGGCGCCCGCCCTGGCGTTAAGCACGGTCGCTGCGATTGGGTACAAGCCGCCTGAAAAGCCCTTGGCCGTGACGAGAATATCCGGCTCCACGCCCCAGGCACTGACGGCCCACAAGTGCCCCGTGCGTCCGAGTCCGGTCTGCACCTCGTCTGCGATATACAAGGTATCGTAGCGCTCGCACAGCGCCTTGATGCGGGGCAAGTAGTCCGCGCTCGGCGTAATGAACCCGTAGGTAGCGGGAATGGTCTCGATGATTACGGCGGCGACGTCCTCGTGCCGGAGCGCGCGCTCCACCGCGTCCACATCTTCAAATGGCACTTTGATGAAGTCTTGCGGGCTGTTGGAATTGAAGAATACGGCGGTCGCATCGTCACCCGTGGCTCCCGACAGTCCCGTTCGGCCGTGGTACGCAATGTCCAGGGAAACGATCTTGCGACGGCCAGTTGCACGCCGCGCAGATTTGATCGCGACGTCGATCGCTTCCGAGCCTCCGGTCGCGAACACGACGTACTGCATCTTTCCCGGCGCGAGACGTATGAGCTGCTCGGCAAGATCCGCTCGCGCCAGACTGGGAAAATGATGGTTGCCGATGTCGAGCGATTCGAGCGATTGGCGCAGCACCGCCAGCAGCTCCGGATTGCGGTGTCCGAGCGTGAACACGCCGCCATTGAGATGAAAGTCGAGGTATTCCTGGCCGTCGATGTCCCAGAATCGATACCCTTCGCGCTTGCCCATCACGAGATCAACGCCGAGCTCGTGAAAGCCCTGCACCCGCCCGGGCACGACGTGATCGTAGGCCAACCGCAGAACGCGGGCCTTCTCGGAAGAGACTTGTGCCGGGGGCTGGTAGCTCATGATTGGATCAACTGCCTCGATGTCATCTTGCGGCGCTGAATCAGAACGAAGTGAGCAAGCAGTAACGCGTAAACGGCCAACGCATAGGCCATCCCGGTGGATTGCTGAACGAAGCAGGCCCACAAGACGAGCAGGCAGATCGCGGTCGTCGCATAGGCCGTGAAATACCCGCCGAAAGCGCGATAGGGTCGTGGCAGCTCGGCGTGCTGCCGGCGAAGCCGGATGAAGGCGGCGAGCACGAAGACGTAGGACACGCAGAGGAGAAAGATCACGAGGAGCATGCCTTTTGCGGGCGGAAACTGCGCTGCGAGGATCCCGATTGCCACGACGACAGCGAGTGCTGCGTGCGGGGCCTGACTGGTGTTGGTTGCGGCCAGCCAGTTCGGCAGATATCCGTCTCGCGCCAGCGAATAAAGCTGTCTCGAGGATGTGTAGACGACCGAAAAGAAAGTGGCGATCAGACCGATCAGCGCACCGGTGCCGATAATTTTGGTGAGCCAGGTCTGCTTCCCGTAAGCGAATGGGCTCGTCAGCGCGGCGTACAAGGGATCGTCGGCACCCCGTAGCCTCTCGACGCCACCCCCCGCCGGGCCGAACACCAGCACACCGAGACCGACGATGACCAGCGTCACGACGGCGATCGTCAACGCTTTGGGGATCGTTCTGGTGGGATCCGCTGCTTCCTCTGCTGCGAGAGCCGCCTGTTCCACGCCCAGAAACAACCAAAGCGCGAATGGGAGAGACGCGAAGATGCCGGCGACTCCGTGCGGGAATAAGTCACGGTCCTGCGCCGGGAGCAGATGCTGCGCACTGGCGAACGGCGCCATGCACACGGTGAATAAGAGCAGCACGCCGACCGCGATCAGACCGACCACCATGGTTACGCCCACCGCCTCGCGCGCGCCGCGCAACTGCAGGAGCAGCACCACGCCGAACAATGCTATTTTGATGGGAACGTCGCCGATCCCAAGCACGGCCTTGCCGTACGCCGCGGTGAAATTCGCTACGACGCCGACCGCGACGGCAAGCGCGACCAGTACGGACATTCCGACCAGATATCCCGTACTGATGCCGAAGGCCTTGCGGCAATAAGTCTCGAACCCACCGGCGCTGGGCATCGCGGCTGCGAGCTCGGCGACGCACTGCGTGAAACCAAGATAGAAGAGGCCGGTGAGCAAAGCGGCAACGAGCAGGCCACCCCAACCGCCGGTGCCCAATCCGTAGTTCCAGCCGGAAAACTGCCCCGAAATCGCGATCGCGATCCCGAGTCCAGCTACTTTTAACCAGCCGAGCGCGTCGGCCTGCAGCGTGTGATGTTTCGGCGACGGGGGAGCAGGCACGATAGGACTTGACTCGGGTGGGAAGTGGTCTATAAACGCGACTCTAGTCGAGTATAGGTCTCGGTAATTGGATGTCAACCCTTTGCGGCCGAGGTGCGCAACGTGTCCACGCTGGAATCGGCGACTTGCGTTGAATCCCCGGTTGTGGACATGATGACCGTAGTGAATGTTACCTTCTGCAGCGGACGCGTCGCGTTTGCGAATTGTCAATCGCAGGGCCGATCGCCGGCCGACTCGCGAGCCGCAGCGGAAGCGGTGAATTAACCCAATATGGAGGTTGAACGACGTGGCTCTGCTAGGGACTCGGAAAAGCTCGCTGCGCCAGCGCGGTATTGCCCGGCGCGACAAGTTGCTGGCGGCGGCGGAAACGCTGCTGCAATCGCGGGAAATGGACGCGATCAGCCTTGGTGACGTGGCGCTCCAAGCCAAGGTGCCGAAGGGATCCGCCTACCACTTCTATCTCAACATAGTCGATGTGTACGCGAGCCTGGTCGCGCTGTACGACAAGGAACTGCAGGCGATCATGACCGCGCCGATTCGCAGTGCGGTCGGCGCGTGGTCGGAGGTGGTGGAGATCCTCCTTGACCGGGCGGGGGAGTTCTATCTGCGCAAGCCTTCCGCTCGGCAGCTGCTCATCGGCCCGAAGACACTGCCCGAATTGAAGATGCGGGACCGGCAGAACGACGTGGTCATCGGGCGGATCTTCGAGGATCAGGTCGCGAACTTCTTCGTGTTGCCCGTCGTTCCCAACCGCTCGGAAGTCTTTTTCCGCTCCGTCGAGATCGCCGACCTCATGTTCTGCCTGTCGATGATCGGGCACGGCCTCATCACGGAGGAAATGACGCAGGAGGCGAAGCGGGGCGCCGTCGCCTATCTGGGCTCGTACTTCCCGGCGAAACTTCCCAGAAAGAAGCGCGGCTAACGGCTGGCGCCCCCGGGGGCGGCGTTTGCGCTCGCAGGTGTGTCCGCCGCGGGCGGATCCACCCACGCATCGACGATGCACCGCCATACTCCGTCCGGATCTTTACGCCATACGTTGATCAGTCGAGCGTGATTGGTCACGGGATGCCCGGAACCGTCGTACGTCGTGATGTTGGTCGTGCCGACGAGGTAGGCAAGGTGGCCGTCGGGGGACAGTTCCACCCGGCTCCAGGTCCACTCATCCTTAAAGGCGGGGCCCGCGACCAGGTCCGCGACGGATTTCGTGAGGGCTTCGCGGCCGGCAACGGTCGCTTCGCCCGAGCCGAACATGATTCCATCGGTCGTGAAGAAGGCAGCGATCTTCGCGGCATCCTTCTTTTCCGCGACCGCGACCTGCCACTCATTGTCCCGTTTCAGCAGTGCGGCCTTTTCCGCCTCCAGATCGACCCTGGACGCCTGTTGATTGCGGGAGCAGGCTACCGTCCCGCAAGCGACGAGGCAGCCGACGACCACGAGGAAAGACCCGCGCAGTCGCGCCCTGGCGATTTTAGATGGGCCGACAATGGCGGCGCGGATCATGGTTTCACCTGAATGCCGTGCACAACGCCGGCGACTCGTTCGGATCCGTGAGCTGGCGGCCCCGCGGCCAGGAACTCCGTGAGTGCGATATCGGCTACCGCGGTCACGCCCTCGGGCAGGGACACGATGCGGCTCTCGGGTCCAGCATGATGACCTGCAGGAGTCAACGGGTGCCAAATGGCTTCGAGGAGATGACGTGAGACGGGCACCGTGTATCCGAGCCCCAGGTTGCGGCGCGAGCCGCGCGCATGGAAAACGTACGAGCCGAATAGTCGGTCCCACACCACGGTGACCTCGCCGTAGTTCGTGTCTGTTTCCACGGGGTGGGGACTGTGGTGCCAGCGATGCAGGTCGGGCGTGTTGATGAAGCGGCTGAAAAAGGTGCAGCGCAGATTGATGTTCGCGTGCGTCAGAATTCCGCCAAAGAGATAAAGTGCCGCATAACACTCGGCAATTTCCGCCGGCACACCCAGGAGAATGGGAATGGGCGAACCGATTACGACCGATTTGACGATGTCGATCGGATGGAAGCGGCCCGCATTGATGACGCTCAACCGCGGCGCGCTGTGGTGCACGGAGTGGAAGCGCCAGAGCAGCGGAATTTTGTGCGCCCAGCGGTGCGCAAGGTGATTGCCCAGGTCCCAGAGAATGATGCCTGGAATGACCTGTACATAAAATGGCCAGTGGGCGGGCCACACTTTCAACGATACGAGCGGCTCGATCGTGCTGATTGCCCACTCGATTGCCCAGAGACAGACGATTGTTGCGATGGAGTTGAGCGCAATGGTCAGGATCGACAGGACGATGTCGTTGCGTAATTGTCCGTCGTTGCGGTTCCACGCCGGCTCGAAGGGCAGCAGGCGCTCCAGAATCACCAGCAGCGCGAGAAACGCCCAGTACACCAACTGCATAGCGACATCGGCGTCCCACCCGATGCCCAGCCAGAGTGAGGACCACAGCAGCAGCGCCCCGCCCAGCAACGCCGGATAGAGCAGGTAGGACGCGTGGTTGCGAAATGTTGGTGTGAGCACTTTGACTTCTCCGCGTGGCCGCTGATTGCTCGAGAGAGTGTCGAGCCAAAGCGCCGCCGACGTCAAAAAATTGTGGCAGCGGCATTTATTCTCGACTATATTCGTGTTTATCGTCCAAGACGCCGCCGATGTTGTCAAGCATTTCGGCGTTCGGCGAACTTTCAGACCGTTGAAGCCCACGCCTAGGAAAAGGGGAGGTCCAATGAATACCGCAACGAAGGCGGTCCGTGCCGCCGCGCTCGAGAACGACCTGACCCGGATCAGTGGCGCAAACGCCCGGTTTCTGGGCGCTGCACGCCGTCTATTGATCGACAACGCCTGGGTCGAAGCCCGCAGCGGGCGGACCTTCGACGTGCGCGACCCGTCCAGCGACCGGGTGATTGCCCACGTGGCCGAAGGCGACGCCGCCGACATCGATCTGGCGGTCGACGCAGCCCGTCGTGCCTTCGACGATTCCGACTGGTCGCGGATGAAACCCGTCGATCGGGAGCGGCTGCTGCATCGTCTTGCGGACCTGATCGAGCGCGACGCGGACGATCTTGCGCAGCTGGAGGCTCTCGACAACGGCAAGTCGGTGATCATCGCGCGCCACGTTGATGTCAAGCACGCCGTGGAAGTGTGGCGCTACATGGCCGGCTGGCCCACCAAGCTCGAGGGGCAGACTCTGCCGCTCTCCGGGTCCCTGGTACCGGGGCAGGAGTACGTAGGTCTGTCGCAGCGTGAACCGATCGGCGTGGTCGGCGCGATCATCGCCTGGAATTTTCCGCTGTTGCTCGCCACCTGGAAGGCGGCTCCGGCGTTGGCGGCCGGTTGCACCGTGGTCCTGAAGCCCGCTGAGGAGACTCCGCTGACGGCATTGCGGCTGGGCGAGCTCGTCGTCGAGGCGGGGTTTCCCAAGGGCGTCTTCAACATTGTCACCGGAATGGGTCCCACTGCCGGCGCGGCTCTCGCCGCACACGCCGGTGTCGACAAGATCACTTTCACGGGATCGACCGAAGTAGGGCGACTGATCGTACGCGCGGCGGCCGGCAACATGAAAAAAGTGACGGTCGAGCTGGGCGGTAAATCGCCGACGATCGTTCTCGACGATGCGAAGGTGGACCAGGCCATTGCGGGCGCAACGAGTGCCATCTTTTTCAACCAGGGCCAGGTGTGCTGCGCCGGCTCGCGTCTCTACGTGGCGCGGCGGCACTTCGACACGGTCATGGAAGGAGTCGCAGAGCAGGCCAAGGCCATGAAAATCGGTCCGGGACTCGATACCACCTCGCAACTGGGCCCACTCGTGTCCGCCACGCAGCGGGAACGCGTCATGAAGTATGTCAACGAAGGGCTCACCGACGGAGCGCGCGCTATTGCAGGTGGGCGCGCTTTATCGGCACCCGGGTATTACGTCGAGCCTACCGTGTTCACAGATGTCGTCGAATCGATGTCAATCGTGCGCGAGGAAATCTTCGGCCCCGTCGTCGTGGCCCAGCCTTTCGATGACCTGGAAGCCGTCGCGCGCATTGCCAATAACTCCATCTACGGGCTCGCCGCGAGCATCTGGACCGCCGATGTGAGCAAGGTCTTCCGCCTCGCGTCAAAGCTCAAAGCTGGCACCGTCTGGGTCAACTGCCACAACGTGCTCGATCCTGCGATGCCATTCGGCGGCTACAAGCAGTCCGGCTGGGGGCGGGAATTGGGCCGCGAGGCCGTGTACTCCTGCCTCGAGTCCAAGTCTCTGTGCATCAACATCGCGGCCTGAACCGCGTGCGAGCCGGCAGCGCCCGCCCCATACCGATGGATAACCTCCTCAACCGCACACTCATCGGGAGTCAAATGACCTCACTCAGCGCTCGTCCACGCCGCTGCCCAATCGCACTTCACGCAATGGCCGCTTGTGGGCTCTTCGCAAGCGTCGTGCACGCACAGGCTCCCACGCCAATGGATGGAAGCGCTCTCGAGGAAGTTGTGGTGACAGCACAGAAGCGCGCCGAGACTCTGCAGAGCGTACCAGTGTCGGTGACCGTACTCACCGGGGCACAGCTCGGGGAGCTCAAGCTGGATACGCCGTCAGATCTCGTCACGCAGATTCCAAACCTGCAGGTCGATGGCATCATCGGCGAAGGCTCGCCGATCTTCTCGCTGCGCGGCGTGTCGATGTTCGACTACAGCCTCAGCCAGTCGAGTCCGGTCGCAAGTTACATCGACGAAGTCTACAAGGGGAGCGTCGTGCTCTTTGGCGTAGAGATGTACGATCTCGAGCGCATCGAAGTTCTGCGCGGCCCCCAAGGCACGCTCTATGGGAAGAATACCACCGGTGGCGCGATCAACTTCATCACCCACAAGCCGGGCTTTGACGAAGAGGGTTACATCAAGCTGGGAGTGGGCAACTACGATCGGAAGGAGGCCGGAGGCGCCTTTCAGGCGGGACTGATTCCGGATCGCCTCGCGGTGCGTCTCGCCTTCACGTATACGAAATCCGACGGCTTCGTACACAACGTGCTGGCGGGCTACCCGGATCTGGAGGGCATCGATCAATACGGCGTGCGACTCAGTCTGTTGTACAAGGCTACTGATGATCTCGATCTGACCCTGCGCTATTCGAAGAGCATGCAGGACCCGCAGGACTACGCGATCATCGCCGGCAGCATCGCGCCGGGCGGAATCGCAGGCGCTGGCTACTATCGCACGAGCGACGGCACCGCGACTGGCACCCCTCTGGCGAATGACCAGGTCGGCCAGAACTACACACCGCGGCGGCGCCAGGACAACCAGGCGGTGGCATTGACCGCAAACTGGAATCTGTCAAGCGCGGTGGCGCTGACCTCCATCACCTCCTGGGACGAGGGCTCGGTCCTCAACCCCGAGGCGACGGACGGGGCAGCCTTCGACATCTTCAAGTCGCCGTACACCGGCAAGACCCGCCAGGTGACGCAGGACCTGCGTCTCACCTCGCCGGGAGATGCCGTATTCAGCTACATCGCGGGCGCCTACTACCAACACGAAATCGTCTATAACAGTACTGAGAACCAGCTATTTAACTTCCTGGATGTGAACGGCGATGGCGTGCTGAATTACCAGGACTGCGCGGATGCCTCGTTCGGTGCCGGGCAGGGCTATTCGGTCGGCAGCCTGATCAACGCGGGCTGTCGCTACTACAACGCCTTCGACCAGATTCGCAACAGCTGGGCCGTGTACTCGGACATGGGCTATGCGGCGAGCAAGCTCGTGAAGCTGCGCGGCGGGGTGCGCTACAACCATGACAATGCGGTTCAAAAGAACGCCCTCGCCCAGCTTCGCGGCAGTGACGATGTGCCGATTGCCAGCATCACTCCCGGCTCGCTCGCTATCGATCCGAATGCGCCGTGGACTCCGGTTGAAGCGCTCCCGGGCTCGCCGAACTATGATGCTATCGTCAACGCCAGAAATAGCCAGGCCTTGCACAACACCGCGGTCAGCGGCCGGGCGGGCATCGACTTCACACTCACGGCCGATTCGCTGCTCTATGTCAGCTACAGTCGCGGCTATCGCTCAGGCGCGTTCAACGGCCAGTTTCTGTTCTCGATCACCGACTTCACGAGCGTGAAGCCTGAGACCCTTGATTCCATCGAGGCGGGGTGGAAAACGCAGTGGCTGGACAGGCGCCTGCAGCTGAATGGGGCCATCTTTCACTATCAGTACAAGAATCAGCAGATCATCGACATCCGGCCGACCGGCCAGCAGCCGGTCATCAACCTTGGCAAATCGAAGATCGACGGAGGCGAGCTCGAGCTCGTCACTCGTCCTGTACGCCCCCTGACCGTGCGCGTCGGGATTGGGGTTCTCGATGCCAAGATCCAGGAGGGCAAACTCGCTGGCGGCACCATTGATGTCAGCGGTCATACGTTGCCGAATGCCCCGAAATTTTCCGGTACGCTGTCCACCGATTGGAATGTCGTGATGTGGCAGTCGGCGGGCCTGACGCTTCATTTCGATGGCAACTATGCGTCGAAGCAGTATTTCGAGCTGATCAACGCAGAGCGCATCGCACAAGACGGCTACGCCATCCTGAATGCGCGGGTCATGTTGCATTCTCCGGTGGAGGCGAACTGGGAAGTAGGGGCCTGGATACGTAACATGACCGACAGGTTCTATCTGACGAGCGCGGCCGACCTGCAGAGCATCGGGTTCGACTACCGTCACCGCGGAGTACCGCGCACCTTTGGGCTGGATGCGACCTATCGCTTCTGAAGAAGCCTTGATCCCGCACGTTTGGACGGCATATGCACGTGGATGCGAACGCAAGTTTCGTTCAGGGCAGCAGTGAAATCGGCTTGCTGTACAGGACGGTTGACGATGTGCTGCGGGCGGCTGCGGCGCAATGGCCGGACCGACCTGGGCTGATCGTCCGCCACCAGCAGCGCCGACGGACCTTTCGCGAGCTTGATGCGGAAGTCGAGCGCGTCGCTCGCGGCTTGGTTGCCTGCGGACTCGAGCCGGGCGATCGCTTGGGTATCTGGTCCCCGAACAACACGGAATGGGTACTCACGATGTTCGCGGCCGCCCGTGCCGGCCTCATTCTGGTCAACATCAATCCCGCTTATCGCTCGAGCGAGCTCGAGTTCGCGCTCCGCCAGGTTGGGTGTCGCGGACTGATACTGGCCCCGTCATTCAAGACCAGCGACTACCTCGGGATGCTGCGTAATCTGATTCCCGAAGTCGGCAGCGCACCGGCGGGGCATCTGATCTGCGCTGGATTCCCGCGGCTGCAGATTCTCGTCCAACTTTCCGCCGCGGAGGTTCCCGGGTTCCTGTCTTTTGCCGATCTGACGGCCGCTGGGGGCGACACAGGGCGCGGTGCGGAGCGCAGCTCCTCGCAAGAGCTGGACCCGGATCATCCGTACAACATTCAGTTCACGAGCGGTACGACCGGCCGGCCGAAGGGCGCGACGCTCACGCACTTCAATCTGGTCAACAACGGCTATTTCGTCGGCGAGGCGATGCGTCTCACGCCCGATGACTCGATCTGCATTCCCGTCCCCATGTATCACTGCTTTGGCATGGTCCTCGGCGTACTGGCGGCGATGACTCACGGCGCAGCGGCCGTGTTTCCCAGCGAAGGATTCGATCCGCTCGCGGTGCTGGAGACCGTGCATGCGGAGCGCTGCACGGCCCTGCACGGTGTGCCGACGATGTTCATCGCCGAGCTCGAGCATCCGCGTTTCCGCGAATTCGATCTGTCCTCGCTTCGAACGGGAATCATGGCAGGATCTTCTTGCCCGATCGCGGTCATGCGCCGCGTAATCGACAACATGCATATGCGCGAAGTCACGATCGCGTACGGCATGACGGAAACGAGCCCCGTGAGCTTCCAATCGACGACTGACGATCCGATTGCGAGACGCGTGAGCTCGGTCGGTCGTGTGCATCCGCACGTGCAAGTCAAGATCATCGATACGCAGGGACGGGTGGTGCCGCGAGGCACACCCGGCGAGTTGTGCACGCGGGGCTACAGCGTCATGGAAGGCTATTGGGGCGAGCCAGAGCGCACCCGAGAGGTCCTGGATGGCGCCGGCTGGATGCATACGGGCGATCTCGCCGTGCTCGACGGCGTGGGTTATTGCAACATTGTCGGACGGGTGAAGGACATTATCATTCGCGGCGGAGAGAACATCTCACCGCGAGAGATCGAGGAGTTCCTCTATCGCCATCCAGCCGTTCTGGACGTCGCCGTCGTCGGCGTGCCCGATCGGAAGTATGGCGAAGAGGTCTGCGCCTGTATTCGCCTCAGGGAAGGAATGCAGATCACGTCTGAGCAGCTGCGTGAGTTCTGCCGGGACCAGATTGCCCACTACAAGGTTCCCCGGTATGTGCGGTGCATAGATTCATTTCCGATGACGGTGACCGGCAAGATCCAGAAGTATCTGCTGCGCGAGCGCATGTGCCACGAGCTCGGACTCGTGGAGGAGCCGCACACTTGAGCGGCGAATCCGCACATGAATGGACGATGACAATTGCGGGTCGCGCGGCTGCCGCGGTAACGACGCTTCCGGTCTACAACCCAGCCACGGGTGAGGTTTTCGCCCAGGCGCCGAATGCGAGCGCCGCACAATTGGACGAAGCGGTAGGGGCGGCGCGCAACGCCTTCTCGAGCTGGAGCTGCTCATCGCGGGCCGAGCGGAGGGCGGCTCTGGACGCGATCGCTGATATTCTCGAGGGACATGCAGTCGAGTTTTCGGCGCTGCTGACACGGGAGCAAGGTAAGCCTCTCGCAGCCGCTGAGACCGAAGTGAAGGCAGGAGCGCACTGGTGCCGTGAGATTGCGCGGCAGGAGTTGACCGACGAGTTGGTCGAAGAGTCGACCAACCGGCGGGTAGTCACCCGCTTTTCGCCGCTCGGCGTCGTCGGCGGAATCGTCCCGTGGAACTTCCCGATCTCGCTGGCGATCTGGAAGATCGCGCCGGCACTCAGGGCGGGCAATTGCATCGTCGTCAAGCCATCTCCCTTTACCCCGTTGTGCGCCCTGAAGCTCGCGGAGCTGAGCCGGGACAGGCTGCCGCCGGGCGTGTTCAGCGTGGTGAGTGGGAGCGATGATCTCGGCAAATGGATGACCGCACACCCCGGCCTCGACAAGATTGCCTTTACCGGCAACACGGTCACCGGCAAGCACGTCATGCGTAGCGCAGCGGCGACTCTCAAGCGGCTGACGCTCGAGCTGGGTGGCAACGACCCGGCGATTGTGCTTCCCGACGTCGACGCCAAGTCAATCGCGCCGCAACTCTTCTGGGCGGCATTTCGTAACAATGGCCAGTTCTGCAACGCGACGAAGAGGCTCTACGTCCATGAGGATGTCTACGACGACATTCTTCGGGAGCTGGTCGACTACTCCAGGACGGTCAAGGTAGGCGACGGTGCCGAGTCCGACACTCAACTCGGGCCCCTGCAGAACGAACCGCAGTATTGGAAGGTCGTTGGGTACTTCGACGACTGTATCCGGCGAGGATACCGTTTCGCGGTTGGCGGCGAGATCGATCGCACCCGGCGCGGTTGGTTCGTTCCCGTCACGCTCGTCGACAACCCGCCGGAGCACTCCCGAATCGTTCAGGAGGAGCCGTTCGGCCCGATTCTGCCGCTGCTCAGGTGGCGGGATGAGCAGGATGTCATCGACCGCGCCAACGATTCACCGTTTGGACTGGGCGCATCCGTCTGGGGTCACGATCTATCGGTGGCGCAGAGGATCGGGGCGCAGCTCGATGCCGGCACCGTGTGGATCAACGAAATTCATCAATATTCGCCGCATCAGGCCTTCGGCGGACACAAGCAGTCGGGTCTCGGGTGCGAGAACTCGCTGCACGGACTGCTCGAGTACACGAACACCACGACGATTACGCTGAACACAGCAGTTGACTTTGGACGCCGTCGTGCCGACCGACTCGAATGACAAGTTAGGTCTGCGGGCTGTTTTTTCGCCGACTTCCATAGCGATCGTCGGAGCTTCGTCGGATCCCACTCGAATTGGAGGGCGACCGATTCAGTATGCGGCGGCCGCAGGCTACACGGGTCGGATCTATCCGGTGAATCCGAATCGCGCTGAAGTCCAGGGACTCCAGGCATACCCCGATCTGCATTCGATTCCGGGGCCCGTTGACCTCGTGGTCGTCGCGGTGCCCGCCGACCTCGTGGCGGGAAGCGTCGCGAGCGCCGGCGAATGCGGCGCAAAGGCCTTGGTGATCTTCTCCTCCGGTTTTGCGGAATCCGGCGAGGAGGGCAGGCAGCGGCAGGACGTCCTCCACGGTCTATGCCGGCAATACGGAATTCGAGCGCTCGGCCCGAATTGCCTGGGGGTCTTCAATGCATCGATCGGTCACACGGCTACGTTTGCTTCTTTCCTGCAAGAGGCCGTGCCAGCCGGGGGGCGTATCGCGCTCGTCAGCCAGTCGGGCGCCTACGCGAGCTACGTGTTCATGCTGGCCGCGAAACGCGGTATCGCCATCGGCAAGTGGGTCACGACCGGCAACGAGATGGATGTCAACATTGCCGATGCCATCGATTACCTCATCGACGACCCCGCGACCTCCGCGATCGGATGCATAGCGGAGGGTATTCGCGATGGACACAGTTTCCTGCGCGCGCTCGAGAAGGCGCATGACGCGGGTAAGCCGGTCGTTTTGTTGAAGATGGGCCGCACGTCAAAGGGTGCCGAGGCGGCAACATCCCACACTGCCGCGCTCGCAGTTGACGACGTCGTGCTGGACGCTGTCGTCAAGCAGGCGGGGGCATTACGTGTTGCGACGACACAGGATCTCATAGATGTCCTGTATTGTCTGCAGTTGCAGCCTCCGCTCGCAGGCCGAAAGCTCGGTATAGTAAGCGTCTCGGGAGGGGCCGGCGTGCTCATGGCCGATGCGGCGGCCGCGCATGGATTTTCCCTGCCTCCCCTGCCGCTCGCCTCCCGGCAGCGGCTCGAGAAAGCCATCCCGTTCGGCAGCATGGCCAACCCGGTCGACGTGACGGCACAGGCGCTCAATGACCTTACCCTCGCCGGCTTGCCCATTCGAGCGATGCTCGCGGAGGGCGGTTACGACGCGGTGGTCGCTTTCTTCATGAATTGGCTGTGCTCCCCCGTGACCGGACCGGAACTGCGCCGGGTTCTCGCCGAGACGTTGGAAGGACTCGAGGGTTGTACGCTCGCCCTCGCGGCGATCGGGCCGGAACACGTCATCCGGGACTACGAGCGCCAGGGTTTTCCCGTCTTCGATGATCCCACCCGGGCGATCGCGGCCCTGGGGGCGATGGCGCGGATAGGAGACGCATTGCGTACGCCGCGCTCCGTTTCGCCGTTGTCCGCCGACATGCCTCTGGTGGCGGGCAACGAGCTCGACGAGGTGAGTGCGAAAGCGGTCCTGGCGCGGGCTGGAGTGCCGGTCCTCGCGGAAACGTGGGTGGCGGGTCCCGCTGCCGCGGCCGCGGCGGCGAGCGCATTCGGCGGACCCGTGGCACTCAAAATCGTCTCCGCGGATCTGCCGCACAAAAGCGATTGTGGCGGCGTTCGACTCGGGGTCGAAGGCGCCACGGCGGTCGAAACGGCGGCGGCCGAAATGATGGCCGTCGTGAAGCGGCGATGTCCGGGCGCCCGCATCGACGGTCTTTTGGTGTCCCCGATGGTTTCGGACGGAATCGAGATGGTTCTGGCGACTCACGTGGACCCGGTGTTTGGACCGGTCGTGATGGTCGGCTTTGGCGGGATCCTGGTGGAAGTCATGCGCGATGTGGTCTTCCGCTACGGGCCAATCGGGCCCGACGAAGCGTACCGGATGATCGACGAATTGCGGGGACGCCGGATTCTCGACGGGCTCCGTGGGCGCCCGCCCGCGGACCTCCCGGCCCTGGCGAATTCCCTCGCGCTCCTGTCACATTTTGGATGGACAAACGCGGAGCGCCTGCGAAGCGCCGAGATCAATCCGCTCCTCGTTCGGCCCCTAGGCAAAGGGTGCGTAGCGCTGGATGCGCTCCTGACCTTCGCAACTCCGAAAGCGCTGCCGTGCTGACTTTCGATCGCCTGGAGCCCGACAAGCTCCTCGGGGAGATCCGTGTGCTGGCAGACACCGAACGTCTCGCTCAATGGGAGGTGTTGTTTCCCGATGCCCTGGCGGCGGCGGCCGACAGGCTGCCTTGGGGACTGGTCAACGCGTTGATGATGCGCGGCTACGTCGAAATTCTGGGCGAACGGCCGAAAGGCAATGTGCACGCGGAGCAGTCGCTTGCATGGGGCCCTGCGGTGCCTGCGCGCGCAGACATCGTGATTTCACTGACCTGTCTTCGCAAGGAGCTGAAGTGGGACCGGCGGTGGGTTTGGTTCGACAGTCGGGTGTGCAGCGGGGCGGGGGTAGTTCACCTGCAGGGCACCATGAAACTTCTGTGGGCGGCCTGAAAGAATGGACGGGTCCGATGCGCTGCTTCCGAGCCCGATCTGCGTTCCTCCGCGGCGAATTACCAAGTCGGATATCGCCATCTACGCCGAGCTGACGAACGACCACAATCCCATCCACACGGATGGGGGCTTTGCTGCCGGCACCACCTTCGGGCACCCGATCGCGTTCGGCACGCTCGTGATCGCGCCGATATGGCAAGCCCTGGAAGCAGCTCTCGATGCCCGGGCACTCGAGGGTGGGCGCGCGCAGGTCAAATTCGTGCGGCCCGTCAGTGTCGGCTCCGCACCCACAATCGAAGGTCATCTGGTCGAGGTGACGCCCAGTGCGCTTAGTTATGAATTCGTGGTACGAAACGAAGACGGTCAATGCGCCGCGGAAGTCGTCGTGGTTTTGCAGCGAGGAGGCACGTGGGCGGTTCCGCGGCGAGGAGGGGCGTGAGCGATCGGTCGTTCATCTGCGGTGTCGGATTGACTCCATTTGGGCGTTTTGAGGGATCAACGCCGCTCGGATTGATGACAGCCGCGGCCGACGCTGCGCTTGCGGACGCCGGGCTGGAACGAAACGACATCGGTGGGTTGATCGTGGGGTACGCGACAACGATGCCCCATCTGATGTTGGCAAATGTATTTGCCGAACACTACGGGCTGCAACCGCAGCACGCCCATGCCGCACAGGCCGGCGGCGCGACTGGCGCGATGATGCTGGTTCTGGCACGTCACCTCGCCGTCGCGGCTGCTGCAGACAATATTCTGGTCGTGGCTGGCGAAAACAGACTGACGGGTCAAACCCGGAACGATACGGTCAAGACACTGGCACAGGTCGGCCATCCGACTCTGGAGGTACCCACTGGCGCGACGGTTCCGGCTTACTATGCTTTGCTAGCCGCCAGGTATCTGCACGACACGGGCTGTACGGAGCGCGATCTTGCCGAGCTCGCCGTGTTGATGCGACGGCACGCAGGCGCGCATCCGGGCGCACACTTGCGAGCGCCGATTGACGTCGAAACGGTCCTTGCCTCGCGTCCCATCGCTCCACCGCTGAAACTGTTGGATTGTTGCCCGATTTCAGATGGCGCGGCGGCCTTCGTGGTCTCGCGCAATGCCCACTCGGACCGTTGTTTGCCGATTGCAGGTTGGGGAGAAGCGCACACGCACCAACACATTTCGAGTGCACCCGCCGACGTGACATGCGGTGCGCGGCGAGCGGCCGGACAGGCGCTCGCACGAGCGGGGCGGACGATCGCGGACGTGGGTTATCTCGGAATCTATGACAGCTTCACGGCGACTGTCGCCATGCTGCTGGAATCGACGGGCTTCGCGCAACCGGGGCGCGCCGGCCGCAACGCCGCGGAGGGTCGCTTTTCCCAGGATGGGCAGTATCCATTGAACCTGGACGGCGGAGTGCTATCGCACGGTCATTGCGGCGTAGGCGGCGGCATGGCGGTCGTCGCCGAGGCGATGGCGCAGTTGCGTGGAGAAGCGGGTGCGCGGCAAATCTTCCCGGCACCGCGTGTGGCCTTCACCCATGTTGAAGGAGGAGTATTGTCAGCTCACGTCAGCCTGGTGCTGGAAGCCTTGGGTTGAGGGGAGAATCACTGATGGGCGGCTGTAGAGTCCTGCTCGAGACGTGCGCGCAATGCGGGTCTGGCGATGCGCTGCCTCGCGGTTTTTGTGCCAAATGCGGATCGAGCAATGTCTCACCACGGGAAGTCAGCGGTGCCGCGGTCGTGTGGTCGTTCACTGTCGTCCATCGCCCCCCATCTGGAGATTGCTCAGAGGACTTGCCGTACGGAATTGCATTGGTAGACGTTGGGTATGGCGTGCGCATGATGGTACGGGTTCCCGTTGAGCTGACCATAGGGCAGCAGATCGAGATCGAGCGTACGGATTTGAATGCGCCACCGAAGTTTGTAAGGATGCTTCACAGTGATTAGCTTCGAGCCGCTGACTCCGACCGCATTTCTGTGGCGCTCTGCGCGCGTCTTCGGCGACCGCGTCGCGGTGATCGATGCCGAGACCCGTTACACCTATGCACAGTTTCTCGAGCGCGCATTGAAGCTCGCGGGTGCATTGCGGGCGTCGGGCGTAAAGCCCGGCGATCGAATCGGTGTTCTTGCCGGCAACACGCACATCATGCTCCTGGCTCACTACGCAGTGCCGTTCGCCGGCGGCGTGCTGGTGGCCTTGAACACTCGCGCTACGGCCTCTGACCTCGCTTACATACTCGGTCACGCGGGTTGCACCGTATTGATCTACGACCATGAGCTTGCAGCCGCCGGGGCCGAATGCGCGCGGCAAGTTGCCACCGGGCTCAAGATGCTGCGCGCGGGCGGTGCGGACGACGAAATCGAGGCGAAAATCGCCGGAGCGACGCCGTACTCGGCGCAGGTCACCGACGAGCGACAGTTGCTGGCCATCAACTACACCAGCGGAACCACCGGGCATCCCAAGGGTGTGATGTATCACCATCGAGGTGCATACCTGCAGGCATTGGCCATGGCGCTTCACATGCAGCTGGACGGCGATTCCCACTACCTGTGGACCCTGCCGATGTTTCACTGCAACGGCTGGACCTTCACTTGGGGTGTCACCGCGGTTGGCGGTGTGCATCACTGCCTTCGCAGTCCCGCGCCAGCCGTGATCTGGGGCCATATCCGAGAGTCCGGGATTACGCATTTGTGTGCGGCGCCTACGGTTCTTGCGATGACGATCTGGGATGCGGAGGCGGGCAGGGGTAAGCCGCCGCGTCCTGTCCACGTCGCGACCGGAGGAGCGCCGCCCTCGCCGGCGCTGTTGGAACGGCTCGCGGAGCTAGGAATGGACGTCACCCATCTTTACGGCTTGACCGAGACATTCGGACCTGCCGTGGTGTGCGAATGGCGCAGCGACTGGAGCAAGCTCGGTAGCGCGGCGCGGGCAATGCTGAAGGCGCGGCAGGGCGTGGGCAACGTCATCTCCCAGCAAATCCGCGTAGTCGACACTGACGGGCGTGACGTGCCTTCCGATGCAGCGGCGATCGGGGAAATCGCACTCCGCGGGAATAACGTGATGCTGGGCTACTATCGCGACACGATGGCGACGGAAGCAGCCTGCCCGGACGGGTGGTTCCGGACCGGCGACCTCGGGGTCATGCATCCGGATGGGTACATTGAAATCAAGGACCGAGCCAAGGACATCATCATTTCCGGTGGAGAAAACATCTCATCCGTCGAAGTAGAGCGCGTGTTGGCAACGCATCCCCTGATTCTCGAGGCAGCGGTAGTCGCCGCGCCCGACGAGAAATGGGGCGAAATTCCCGTGGCATTCGTCACGACGAAGGACGCAGCGGTCGTGAGCGAGCAGGAGTTGATCGAGCACGTGCGCGCCGTACTCGCGCGGTTCAAGGCTCCGAAGCGGGTGATCTTCGGGCCGCTGCCGAAAACGGCGACCGGAAAGCCGCAAAAGAACGTGCTGCGACGCATAGCGCGCTCGCTATCAGCGCCGTGATGCCCAGAAGAGTGAACGAACGAGTATCTCCGGTAGAGCCATTCTTCATTGCGCCGATGATGCCCGGCCCGACGAAGCCCCCGATGCTCCCGATCGAGTTCACGAGCGCGATCCCCACCGCCGCCGTCGTTCCACTGAAGAGCATCGTTGGCAGACACCAGAAGGGCACCAGGAAACCCAAGGAGCCTATGGATACGAGTCCCAATGCCGCGACCCGCAGCAGCGGCTGCGGAATGAGCGCGGCCCCGAGGAAGCCGATCCCGGCCAGGCCGATTCCAAATGCGGCGTGCAAGTACCGTTCCGAGTGTCGATCCGAGCTTGCCCCGGCGGCCAGCATCGCCACCGCGGACAACGCCGCGATCGCGCCGATGATCTGCCCCGTCACGCCGTTGCTCGAGTGAAGTGCTTCGCTGACCACGAGTGGAGCCCAGAACACGTAGCCGTACCACACCGTCAGCGCCAGGAAATAGGGGAGCGCAAGGATCCATACCAGTGGATGGGCGATCGCCTGCAGGGTGGGTCGACCGTGCGCAGTCACGGAGCGCGCACTATCCGACCGAATGCGATCGACAAGCCAGGCACGTTGTTCCGTTGATAGCCAGCGCGCCTTCTGCGGCGTGTCCTGCAAGTACGTCAAAGTGACGACGCCCAGGATCACGGACGGGATTCCCTCGATGACGAACAGCCATTGCCATCCTGAGAGATGCCACAGCCCGCGGAGCCCCAGCAGCGCCCCGCCGAGCGGCCCCCCGAAGGCGGCAGCGAGGGGGATTGCGATCATGAAGCGCGACGTCGCCGTGGCTCGTTGCGCCGCTGGAAACCATTGGCCCAGATAGAAGATGACTCCCGGAAAAAAACCCGCCTCCGCCACTCCGATGAAGAACCGCAGCACATAGAACTGCGTCGTCGTGTGCACGAACATCATGGCGCTAGCCAGCATACCCCACGTAATCATGATGGAGGCGATCCAACGTCGCGCACCGACGCGGGCGAGAATCAGGTTGCTCGGCACTTCGAACAGCGAGTAGCCCAGAAAAAATATTCCCGCGCCGATTCCAAACGCTGCCGGACTGAAGCTCAGCTCGTGATTCATCTGCAGCGCCGCGATAGCGACGTTGGTTCGATCGAGGACGTTGAATATGTAGAGGACGAAGAGGAGCGGCAGCAGCCTGACGCTCACCGCGCGCAGCGTGCGCGCCTCCGCGCACGCTGACTGGTCATTTCTTGGCATCGGGAAAAATTGCCGCTACGGCGCGCTTGTAGGCGCTCGTCTCGATCACAATCAGCTCGCGGAATCCTTGCCTGCCCTCCCAGGTTCCGGTGAACCCCTTTGGCACGACAAACACGTCCCCGACCTGGTACGTTTGTGGCTTGCCTCCCTGGGGAGTCAGCGTGCAAAAGCCGTGTAGGACGTGTACGAACTCGTCGTAAGGTTGATCCACAACCTCGACCTCGCCGTCGCTCGCCTCATACAGGTCTACGGTGAATTCACCGCTGTACACTGTCCGCAAAGCGTGATGCTCGTCGCCCCACTTCACCATGCTGGTAGGCCAGGGCGGCAAGGGCGTGAATCCCTTTGTCGATTGCATCTGGCCGTTAAGTAGTAACGGCGTCTTCCCTGCGGGGGACCTGGCTGGCACCGTGGAGTTCGCCGTATCCGCGGCGCTCGCCGCGTCCGCGCGAGGCTTAGCCTTGATTGCTTCCTGAGCGTCATAGGCATTCCATGCCTGATAAAGGACAAACGCCTGCAGCGCTGCCAAGTCGTCCGCGCTCGCCGCGCCCGCAAACGATGGCATCCCTTTCGCTGCCCGACCGCCGAGAACGATCGCCGCGAATGTGTCGTGTACCTCCGCAGAAGCCTTGCGGAGGTCGGGCACGCGGCCCGTATCGCGAATCGCCGCCTCTCCATGGCATGCCACGCAGCCCTTGTCTTCAAACAGACCAGCACCCTTTCGCGCCAGCTTGGCATCGGGCCGCGAACGCGGAGGCCGTGGAAATATCTCGCTATGGCGGTACGGCGGCAGCTCGACTGTTCCGCCCAGCTTGAATGCCAGCAGTCGGGACGGACCCCGGGACTTTTCGTTGGAGGCGAACTGAGCCCAATTCGACATGGCGCCGCCAGCGCCGATGGGAAAGAGAATCAGCTGCTCGCCGTCGATCATCACCGTGGTGGGCGCGGCCTGCGCAGCCGATCCCGTATACATCGACCAGACTCGCTTGCCGGTATCGGCCTGATAGGCGAACACGTCGCCGGTCGCGGTCGCCTGGAACACCAGATTGCCGGCGGTCGACAACACGCCGCCGTTGATCGGCAGCTCGAGATCCTGATGCCAGCGCGCCTTCTGAGTGCGGGGATCCCAGGCGATCAATTTCCCGCTGATCTTGCTATCCACGCGGGTGTCTCGGCCGATTCCCTGGTCGATGTGCAAGTGCCCGCCGCCGATGAGCACCGTGCTCGGTCCCGTGGTCACCTCCCATAAAGCGGCCGTTTCCATGGCTGGAATGTAGACAAGGCCGGTCAGCGGGTCGTAGCTCATGGCGTGCCAGTTGTGCGCGCCAAGAGGCCCAGGCACGACGACCGCCTGCTTGTTCGGTCGGGCGTAGTAGCGCGCTTCGGGCAGCTCTATCGGGCGCCCGGTCTTCATGTCTATGCCGGAGGCCCAATTAACAGGAACGAAGTTTTGCGCTGACAGGAGCTTGCCGGTTTTCGCGTCGAGCACATAGAAGAATCCATTCTTCGGAGCCTGCATGACCACACGGCGCTTGACGCCCCCGATGGCCATATCGGCAACTACGATGTGCAGGCTCGAATTGAAATCCCACGCATCATTCGGCGTCGTCTGGTAGTGCCAGACGTATTCGCCGGTGTCGGCGTTCACCGCTACTATGGAGTTGGTGAACAACTCGTCGCCCCGATGGGCGCCGCGCTCGAGCGGATTGAGCGGTTTCGCGCCATCCGTGCCGATGTACAGCAGGTTCAGCACCGGATCGTAAGTGAAAGCCTCCCAGACGCTGCCGCCTCCGGTGCTTTTCCACCACTCGTCCCCCCAAGTCTTGGCCGCCATCTCCATGGCTTTCGATTCGAAGCCCTTGGACGGATCGCCCGGAATCGTATAGAAGCGCCACAAATGCCGGCCGGTCGCGGCATCGAACGCGTCGACGTGTCCTCGGTTGGCGCCAGCATCGATGTCCGAATTGCCGATATAGATCTTGTCCGAGCCCACCCGTGGCGCGCCCGTGATCGTGTCGGCCTCTTTTGGATCGCACGCCTGCGCTTCCCACACTTCGTGGCCAGTGTGCCCGTCGACGGCCACCAGTCGACAATCCCCCGTACCGACGTAGACGTAGTCGTGCCAAAGCGCGAGCCCGCGTGTGTATCGGTTGCCGAAGTAGGTCGCAATCGCGCCTACAAACTTGGATTGCGGATCGAACGTCCACAGCTGGTGCCCGGTACGCACGTCGTGGGCGTAGATGCGTGCTCCGGGGCCGGTTTGATAAACGACTCCGCCGGCTACCAGGGGATTACCCACGAGGCCGTCCTGGGAGTCGATGTCGGCATACCAGGCCAGGCCTAGCTTCTGAACATTGTGGTCGTTGATCTGAGCGAGAGGACTGAAATGCTGGGCCTCGCTGTTGCGCCCGATGTACGGCCAATCCGTGTCCGCTGCCGCGCCGGCGGGCGTCGTGCCTGCGACACCTGAAGCCGTTGCAAGCGCAGCGGCGCACGTGATCAACAGCAGCCGGGATGTTTGCATGACTCTAAAACCCGTACTCGGCGCGAATCCCGGTGGTGCGGGGCCTGTTCAGCCCCAAGGCGCGAATGTCCGGCGGAAAGTCGCTGTTGCCCGTATTGGAGAAGTACTGGCCGGTTTCGGCGTGGCGGTTCGTGACATTGTCCATGAACAGCCTGGCGCGCCAATGCCCCGACAAGCTGTGCAATCCGACGTTGAGATTCACCAGGTTGTATGGCGGCCGGCGATAGAACGGGTTCGTTTTGTCGAACACCGCGGCGGTCCAGCTTGTGTAGCTAGAATCGATATGGCTGATGAGCTCGAACGCCGGGCTGATCTGGTGGGTGTAGTCCACGGCAGCGCCGTACGCCCATTTGGGCGTGTTGAGAAGAGGGTCGCCGATCTGGACCGGGACACCGAAAGTCTCGCTCTCCGCAGTAGCTTCCGTATACGCGGCGTTTGCGGACAAGGTCAGTCCCGGCATTGGACGCAGCGTGCTCTCGAGCTCCGCGCCTCTGCTCTTGGCTCTGCCAAAGTTGCTGATGATGGGAAACCCGCAGCCCAGGTTGACTTCCTGCTGGATCGTCTTCCAGTCGATGTAGTACGCGGATGCATTGACGACCAAGTGCCCGCCGTAGAGGCGATTCTTCGAGCCGATCTCGTAACTCCACAAACTGTCGGGAGCATATTCCTTCGGCGCTTGCGTCAGTCCAAGCCCCTCCAAGTAGGGTGTGCAGAAGGGCACGGGGACGAAGTGCTGCGAGCCGCCCGGCCGAGCTCCCTTTGCCGTGGTCGCGTACAACAGCGCGTCTGGTGTCGCCTGGTAGGAAATTCCGAACTTGGGCGTCGTGCTTCTGGAAGAAGTCGTGTTATTGTCCGACGAGGGGCCGCCATTGAAGTATCCGTCCGACACCGACTCGTGCGTCTGCGTGGTCTTCGACGTACGCACTCCGGCTGTGATGGTGAACTTCGACGTCGCGTCGTAGTTGAGCTCCGTGAAGGCCGCGCGGTCGCGGGTCTTGGTCGTCTCGTCGGTGGTGAAGAATGTGTCGACGTTCGTGCCGAACCTTTCGTTGTATCCGGGAGAGACCGGATCGTCGATGATCAGGCCGTTGTTGCGGGTCTGGTAGTACACGCCGACCACACCGCGCAGCGGCCCCGCGCTCTTGGATACTCGCAGCTCCTCGGTCCAGCTCTTCTGGGAAAAGCGCGTGAACTGGTAGAAGGGATAGGGCGCTTCCCCCAGCACGTACGAGGCGAGCTTGGACCAGTCCTCGATGCTGTCCGGCACCCGATCGTAGTAGGAGGTCGAGGAGACGATCTCGAACTGCGGCAACTTGACCGTCGCGGTCAGATTGGCGAGCTTGACAACATCGGTCTGCCATTCTTCGATATCCCGTACTTGAATCGCGTTGTCGAGCGATCCCGGTGGCTTGTCGATCGTGGACGGGTCATCCACGGCCGTCTTTTGAAACAGAACGGAGGGCAGCAGCTCGAGGTAGTCGTTGGGCTGAAACTTCACGGAGATGCGCGCCCCGCCCAGCCTCGATGAGTTGACGTTCCGTCTGACGGGCACGTTCGGATCGATCAGCGCGTAGTTGGTCGGGTCGATCGCGTAGCGATCGATGTAGCCACCCCAGCCCTGGAAGAATGCAGCCGCGCGAACGGCCAGTTTTCCGGGGATCAGCGGAATGTTGACGACGCCGTCGGCCTCGCGGTTGAGTTCCCCGGAGTGATCCGTGTGCGACAACGCGAGACTGGATCTCGCCGAGAATTCATTCAGGTCCGGCTTGTGAGAGATGTACCGGATCGCGCCTCCCATCGAGCTCGTGCCGTACAACGTGCCCTGTGGGCCGCGCAGCACCTCGACGCGCTCGAGGTCGACCAGCGCGGCATCTAGATTGCGGGACAGATCGGATACCGGCGTTTCGTCGAGGTAGTACCCGACCGTCGCGACGTTGCCGAGAATGCTCAGAGCGATGCCGGAGGAAATGCCTCGGACGATCACCTCGCTCTGTCCCGGACCGGTACTGGAAACAGACAGCCCCGGCACGAGCCTCGAGATATCGCTTACGGTCCGCGCGCCGCTTTCTTCCAGCGCGACGCCCGTCACCGCTGTAATGCTCAGCGGCACGTTCTGCAGGTTCTCGCTGCGCTTTTCCGCAGTGACAATGATTTCGTCGAGCTCCGCCGCCGCGGGCGCCGTTTGCGCGCGCGCCGGCGCCGCCGTCAGGCCGCACACCAGCAATAGTAACGTTAGAGCGGGACTGCGGAAATTTACGAGAGCGGGGCTGCGGAATCTCACGTGCAAACAGTGGCTCGGTGTGCGCATAGAGTTATTCTTCTCCCGGACCTTGTATACGACTTGAGTCGAGTATATGGTCCATCAGATCCGGAACGAATGTCAAGCGCCCCGCCGCGGACCGCGGCACGGCGAGCATTCGCGCTGAGGTTGGAGCCAACTCATGAGTAGCCCGCAGGGATTTCCGCTCGACGAGTCGCGCCTGGGGGCGTACCTGCGCGAGCACGTGCAGCACTTACGCGGTCCGCTCACAGTGCGGCAAATCACCGCGGGGCAGTCGAATCCGACTTATTTGCTCGTGACGCCGGAGCGGGAATTCGTGCTGCGACGTAAGCCGCCGGGGCAGCTACACGCGTCCGCGCATGCGATCGAGCGCGAATATCGCGTGATGACCGCGCTGGGTGCGGGAACCCGGGTTCCGGTGCCCAAAACCTTCGCGCTGTGCCTGGACGAGGCGGTGATCGGTACGCGGTTTTTCATCATGGAGCGCGTGCGCGGGCGGATATTCTGGGACGTTTCCCTACCCGAGGTCGCTCGTGAACAGCGACCCGCGTATTTCGACGCTATGAATGCGGCCATCGCGAGCGTGCACACGGTGGATTTCACGGCACTCGGTCTGGCCGACTTCGGCAAGCCGCAGGACTACGTGCGCCGGCAGATTCGGCGCTGGGCGGCTCTTTACCAGGAAGATGCAGCAGGGCGGCGCATCGCGGCGATGGACGGGTTGATCGAGTGGCTCGACGCCCGGATTCCGGCGGTGGATGAAGTTGCCCTGGTACACGGCGATTTTCGCTGCGACAACCTGGTGTTTCACCCGACTGAGCCTCGTGTCGTGGCGATTCTGGACTGGGAGCTCTCGACGCTCGGCAATCCTCTGGCGGACTTCGGTTACCACCTGATGATGTATCACCTGCCAGACATGGCCATCGCGGGCCTCGCGGGCAGAGATCTCGCAGCGTTGAATATTCCGTCCGAGGCGTGGAACGTGGCGGCCTACTGCGAGCGCACCGGGCGTCGGTCGATCCCGGATCTGGAATTCTACATCGTCTTCAGCTTGTTCAGGTTTGCGGCTATCTGCCACGGAATCCGCGGCAGGATTGCCCGCGGCACCGCGGTGAGTGCACGCGCACGCGAGTATGCTGCCGGCGTCGAGCAGTTGGCTGACCTCGCGTGGGCTCGGGCCGAGCAAACCGGACACTGATTCACTGCACACTCACGGGGCATCCGATGGACTTCACCCTGCCTGCGGTAATCGACGCGCTACGCCGGAGAGTGCGCGAATTCGTCATTGGTCGGATTCAGCCCCTGGAGGCGGACCGCGCGAACTACGACGACCATGAAAATATTCGCTTGGAAGTACTCGCTCGCGTTCGCCAGGACGTGAAGGCCGCAGGCTTGTGGGCTCCGCAGCTGTCTGCCGAGCATGGCGGACTCGGCTTGCCGTTCGTCGGTCTCGCCGCGTTGTATGAAGAGATGGGCAAGTCGATCTTCGGTCCCGTTTGTTTCAATTGCGCAGCGCCTGATGAGGGCAACATGCGGCTGGTCGAGAAAGTGGGCACAACTCAGCAGAAGCGCTGGTGGTTGCAGCCGGTCGTTGACGGCACCGTGCGCTCCGCTTTCGCCATGACGGAGCCGATGCCCGGCGCAGGGAGCGATCCGAGCGGAGCCATGCTCACGAGCGCCGAGCGCGTTGGCGGCAATTGGGTGATTCGCGGGCGCAAGTGGTTCATCACAGGCGCTCAGGCGGCGGAGCATTTCATAGTCATCGCGCGCACCTCGCAGGACTCGCGCAATGGATTGACGGCGTTTCTATTCCACGCGAATCAGCCGGGCTGGCGCATCGTCCGGCGCATTCCGATCATGGGTCCCGAGGAGCACGGAGGTCATTGTGAGCTCGAATTCGATGGTCTCCAGGTTCCCGACGACGACGTGCTGATGGGCGTAGGCGCAGGGCTGAAGGTGACTCAGATCCGTCTGGGGCCGGCGCGCCTCACTCATTGCATGCGTTGGCTCGGCATGGCTCAACGTGCCATGCAGATCGCGGGAGACTACGTGCGCGAGCGTGACAACTTCGGCTCGAAGCTGAAGGATCACCAAGGGGTGCAGTGGCTGCTCGCGGAAGGCGCGATGCAGATCGAGATCGGCCGGCTGCTGACGATGCGCGCCGCGTGGCGGCTCGATCAGAAGGATCGTGCACGCCAGGACATCTCGATTGCCAAGATCCACGTCGCCGAGACGCTGCACAGGGTGGTCGATACGGCCTTGCAGCTGCAGGGTGCCCGCGGTTACAGCAAGGATACGCCGGTCGAATGGATGTATCGGTATGCGCGCCAAGCACGCTTGGTCGATGGCGCCTCCGAGGTGCACAAGATGGTCATTGCGAAATTGTATCTCGCTGCCCGCGAAGAGTTTTGGCGTTGGGGACCCTAGGATTGGCATTAGGATTGGGGACGACTCATGAGCAGCATGCAAGGTCGGGTAGTCATCGTCACCGGCGGATTCGGCGCGCTTGGGAGCGCAGTGGCCCGCAAATGCTCCGCTGCGGGGGCCACCGTTGCAATGCTCGGCCGAGCACCTCCGTCCGCGACCTTGGCCGCCGAATTCACTGGTCCGCACGTGCTGCTCTCAGGTGTGGACCTTGCAAGACTCGATGACGCGAGCAAAGCGATCGCGACCGTCACTGCGCGAACGGCGCGAATCGACGCTCTCATCAATGTGGCGGGTGGCTTTCGTTCGGAAACGCTCGAGCACGGCGACGTCGCGACCTGGGATCTCATGTTCCACATGAATCTCAAGACCGCGGTGGTCGCTTCAAAAGCCGTGCTGCCCTACCTGCTCGCGTCCGGACGCGGCCGCATCGTCAATGTCGGCGCGGGCGCAGCGGCGCGTGCCGGCGCGGGTATGGGCGCCTATACGGCGTCGAAAGCGGGCGTGGAACGGCTCACCGAATCCCTCGCGGCAGAACTTGGAGCCCACGACATTACGGTGAACTCGATTCTGCCGGGAGTCATCGATACGCCACAGAATCGTGCCGACATGCCCGATGCGGACGTCAAGCGCTGGGTACAGCCGGATGCTATTGCGGACGTCGTCCTGTTCCTCGTGTCTGACGAGGCGCGCGCCGTGAATGGGGCTTCGGTTCGCGTATTTGGCCGAGGATGAGAGCCGACTACCTTACGTTGCCTTCGGGATTGAACACGGCGATCGGTCGAATCTCGTAGGCGCCTCTAGGATTGCCGGGCGCCAGATCCTTGGTGATATCGAGCGCGTGAGCGGCGTCCACCCTGCCTGGCCAACACTATTGCCAACGCCCGTGGAGCTGACTAGGGAGAAGTGTTGATTGTCCGGAACGCGCCGCACTTCAGCCAGCAGCGCATCCAGCAGGGAGACCGAACGGAGGGAAGCGCTCGCTCACTCTTGAGTTACCAAATGGTGATTGGCAGAATACCGAGAAATCGCTGGGTGCAGAACCCGGCAAATGCGCAACAGGGCGCAAATTGAAAGCGGTTTTGATTGGAGCCATGGTGAGCAGCCCATGGCCATCGAAGAAAATTGGTAGCGGGGGGCCGCTACGAGCTTTATAGCAATTACCGCCTTCGGATTCAGGCAGTTGCAGCGAGCATCGCCGTGACGGGATGATGTGCTCCGCAGAGGAAATTCTGAGTGATGTCAGGTCTTGGCAATCCGGCAATCGGCGGGGGCCTCGTCCGGATGATCCGTTGTTGATGTAACTTAATGAATTTAAATGAGAAATGCACTGATAGGTGCGTTTTCGGCATCGCAATCGGCACAGCTCCCAGGCGGTGGAGGGGCGGCCCTTGTCGTGCCGGACCGGCACAACCAGAATGCTGGTTATGCAAACAATTGGCATAACCACCGAACGGGCGGTGGGCGTTTTCCTTGCCCGGGTTCCGACGGAGCTCAAGGTGGAGCTTGCCATCCTGTTTGGGTCTTGCGTGCGAGGCGATCACAGGGGGGTTGTAGCTCCTCCCGTCGGGCTTCCCTCCTTGCGGTGCCCCGTGAGCAGATCGGCGTCGCGGGTGATGGGGCATGGATTGATGTGAAAAGTACCCCTTATAACAGTCGTGCGCGACCGCTGCTCGCCCACTATGTTGGAGGTCGGGGCCGCTTGGCGCGAGCCAGCTCGGCGCGGATACCAACTCCTCCATGCCGCATCGCAGGGTCGCCGGTTGAGTTTGCACCCGTGCCTGAAGATAATCTTCTCCAAATGGCCTGAGCCGCGGTGCAGGAGGTTAATATGACTATGAACACGATTTCGCGAAATATCTTCTTCTTCGCGGTGTTGATCGTCAGCTGCACATCAGTGGCGGAGCCGGAGATCCCGCCGCCTGATATGACGTATCCGGGCACTGTCGCTCTTTCTCGCGAGAACGACCATTGGGTCTACAAGTCGTTTCCGACTTTGC
>JAQGOC010000371.1 GCA_028293805.1 Gammaproteobacteria bacterium | reverse complement strand
GGATCATCGAAAATCACGAAGAACTGCGCGAGGAGCTCAAGCGCGCGGGCTACGTGTTCACCTCGGAAACCGACACCGAAGTCATCGCCCATCGCATTCATCATCATCTCGAGACGGTAAAGGATCTATTCAAGGCGGTCCGTGCCACGGTGGCGGAGCTCGAGGGCGCGTACGCTCTCGCCGTCGTGAGCGAACACGATCCTGATCGCCTCATCCTCGCTCGTGAAGGTTGCCCGGTCGTCATCGGGCTCGGAGTCGAAGAGAACTTCGTGGCTTCGGACGTGTCCGCCCTGTTGCCCGTGACCCGTCGGTTCATGTTCCTCGAGGAAGGGGACGTCGCGGAGATCCGGCGCAAGTCGATCCGCGTGATCGACAAGGAAGGCAACACCGTGGAACGGGCGGTCCGGGATAGCGAGTTGTCCTCGGATGCCGCCGAGAAGGGCCAATATCGCCACTTCATGCTGAAGGAGATTCACGAGCAGCCGCGTGCCATCGCCAACACGCTTCAGGAGCGGGTTGTGAACGGGCGTCTGCTCGAGGCGGCGTTTGGTCCCGCCGCCACGGAAGTATTCAAGCGCACGCAGAACGTGCATATCGTTGCCTGCGGCACGAGTTACCATGCCGCTTCCGTAGCGCGTTATTTCATCGAGCAGATCTGCAAAGTGCCCTGCTCGGTCGACATCGCGAGCGAATATCGCTATCGCAGCCCGCTCGTGCCGCCGAACTCGCTGTTCGTGACGATCTCGCAATCCGGCGAGACCGCGGACACACTGGCCGCGCTGCGGCTCGCGAAGCAGTCCGGCTATCTGTCTTCGCTGTCCATCTGCAACGTTCCCGAGAGCTCGCTGGTGCGCGAATCGGAGCTCGTCATGTTGACGCGTGCCGGTCCGGAAATCGGCGTCGCCTCTACAAAGGCGTTCACCACGCAGCTTGCCGCACTTTCCATGCTCGTGATCGCGCTCGCCAAACATCATGGCGCCGACGCGGAACGGGAGCGTGGCCTCGTGACCCGCCTCATCGAGCTCCCGTCTCTCATCGAGAAGACGCTGGAGCTCGATCCGGTTATTCACAAACTCGCGGAACGTTTCGCCGAGAAGCACCACACGCTGTTTCTCGGCCGCGGTGCGCTCTACCCGATCGCGATGGAAGGCTCGTTGAAGCTGAAGGAAATCTCCTACATCCACGCCGAAGCGTACCCGGCGGGCGAGCTGAAGCACGGCCCGCTCGCTCTGGTCGACGCCGACATGCCGGTGATCACGGTTGCCCCCAACAACGACCTCCTCGAGAAGCTGAAGTCGAATCTCATGGAAGTCCGCGCGCGCGGCGGTGAGCTCATCGTATTCGCCGATCCGGAATCCGGCATCCAGCCGAGCGACGGCGTGACGGTGATCGAGATGCCCAAGCACGTGACGTACTTTCAGGCGCCGGCGGTCTATACGATCCCGCTGCAGCTACTCGCCTATCACGTGGCGATCCTCAAGGGCACGGACGTCGACCAGCCACGCAACCTGGCGAAGAGCGTCACTGTCGAGTGACGCTGTGGGAAAGAAAGACAATATTGTGGGTCGAAATTAAAGTCGCATCCTCGAAATTAAAGTCTCGTTCTGGGTAATAAAGTCTCATCCTGAGTATTAAAGTCCCATCCTTGGGATCCTCGGTGGTTATTTCCTGTGATCAGGAAGTTAGCCCACCAAGTGGTTCAATGGCGAACTGCGGAGGGCACCTGCCATGCCCCGCTTCGTTCGCTATGCCCAGCTAGGCCGCATTCGTCGCCGAGGCTTCGGTCGGGAACTGCCGGAACAGGTTCGTCGCACGCCAGGGGCGAGAAGGCCTCCTCGAAACGGCCAGAGATTGTGGATAACTGAACCTAACCTGATCGGGCTGACCTGCTGGTGCAACAGCCTCGCCATACGCGGGGCGGAGCATGTATCAAGCCGCTTCCGAGAAGGAATCAATGACGTGCCAGTCGCAGAGTATTTCAGCCAGGATTATCATTCCGCCCGTGGGCTGTTCCAGCACGCCGCGCAATCAGCCGGCGCGATTCTCCAGACGTTCGAGCTGCCAGGTCATCGTGATCCGTCGAACAGGCCGTTGACGATTGACGTAGGGCGCATTGGGACACGCGAGCCTGATCGTGCCCTCGTCATCTTGTCCGGAACCCATGGAGTGGAAGGCTTCTGCGGGTCGGGGTGCCAGGTCGGGTTCTTTGTCGATCACCTGTGCCGGGCATTGCCGGCGTCTGCATGTGCCCTGCTCGTGCATGCGTTGAACCCATTCGGATTTGCCTGGCTCAGGCGCGTCAACGAGGACGGCGTGGACCTGAACCGGAATTTCATCGACTTCTCGAAAGCTCTTCCGTCCTCAACAGCCTACGAGGCGCTGCACGATTACCTCGTGCCAACGGACTGGAAGGGCGAAGGCCGGCGCGCCGCCGATATAGGGCTGGATGCATACATCAAACAACACGGACCACGAGCCTTCCAGTCCGCGATCACAGGCGGCCAATACACCAGGCCCACCGGGCTCTTCTACGGCGGTGCGACAGCGACGTGGTCGGCAAAGACGTTGATCTCCATCCTCCGGCAACAGCTTCCCCCCACCGTGCGATATCTGGCGGTTCTCGACCTACATACGGGGCTGGGCCCCACCGCTTACGGTGAGCCGATACTGACTTCACGCGGTGAGGGTGATCGGGAGCGTGCCACAAAGTGGTATGGCCCCGAAGTGAAAGATCTAGCTGCGGACGAGGCTGTTGCAGCACGTCTTTCGGGTTCGATCTCGGACGGCGTGAGCCATGCGCGACCCGATGTTGAGCTGACGTTTTTGGCCCTCGAATTCGGGACGATTCCAATGATGGATGTGTTGACAGCTCTGCGAGCTGATCATTGGCTCCACAGTTCACCCACGGGTGATCCCGCTGTGCGCACTGAGATTCAGTTGCAGATGCGTAACGCTTTCTACTGCGAAAGTGCCGATTGGCAGGCCGCGGTATACGGGCGCACAGCAGACTTTATCTACAGAGCGTGCCGCGGATTGGCCACGTCAAGCTCCCCGTAGCCCCTGCAACTGCGGACAGATGACCATGTCGGGATCTCAAACAGTAGAGTGCCTGCTCGAGGAAGCCAAACCCGCGCACCGGCACGCTTCAGTGTTTCGACGCCCCGCTGCGACCCAGAACCGGAAATAAATCCTACCAAAGCAGGTTTTAAGCGCGTCTTGCCGCCGATCTTTACTAAAATCCTATTGCAGCAGTCCTAAAGTTGACCCGAGGCGTGAGTCTCGCGCCGGCCTACGACTTGGTCAGCAGCTTCGCGATGAACCGCGAGGTCATCGAGGACAACTTCGCAATGAGCATTGGGGATGCCTTCCGTCAGGAGGAGCTCTCACCCTTCGAGTGGGCAGTGATGGCAGAGCGCTGCGGGCTACCAAAAGCCCAGGTCGGCCAGGAACTGCGCCGGCTGGCTGGCAGCATCAATAAGGAACTCCCCGCCGTCGTAGCGGACTGTGTCAGCCAGGGAGCGGACCGAGCTGTGCTCGAGCGGATACGGGCAGGGATCGAAGCCTGCGCCAATGAGCAACTCGCCATCGCGACACGCATCGCCCGCGTATCGCTGGACTAGGGGCGCAGGAGAACTTCACAGAGATTGCGACCAACCCGAAAGAAATAGTGCGCGAAGCCATTGAGCGACTCCCAACGCGAATGGCGGCGGCTTGCATGAGCGCTCGCAAGGCTTGAAGGCTGAAGACGCGGCCGCAGTGCCGTTACGCTGACGCGTGTCGAAGCCTCCAGAGGCCGACGGTGAGCAGCGGTATGACGTACAGCGCCAGCATGGTATACGCGAGCGCCCGGTATCCTTTGGCGATCAGGGTGACCAGGCCGAATAGATTCGCGAAATAGATCGCACTGATCAATATGACGCTCGATATGGCGAAGCGTGCGCCTGTCGATAGATGCCCGCCATGACGGCGACGCAGCCCTGACGCGATACGTTCGTTGATCGCGTGAAGGCAGCCGCTGCCGCTCTCCAGCAATGCGCCGAATATCATCAATTGGAACAACAGGTGAAACGCCGGCAGCTCCAGCTGCTTCAGCATGAAATCGGACGGCAGGACTTCCTGCTGGATCCCGGGGTAGAAAGCACACATGCAGACGAAGAAGATGAGGGCGGGCAGCATGGCTAGCGGCCCCGCTAGGGCGCCGGCGACGAGAGCATCGCGTCGACTTGTGAGGTGACGGCACACCGGCAGTATTACCACCGCACCAATGATGTTATAGGCGGCGTACGTGACGCCCCCGAGTGCCCAGCCGTCAGAGTTTGCCGGGGCGGCGAAGTGCAGGGGCACCTGCTTGCCGAATTTGGTGACCGCCAGTACGAGAAACAGGGCGTAGGTGGCATACAGAAGGACGGAAACCCACTTGAACAGGCGCTCGACCGACTCGTTGCCGAAAGCCACGCAGCATGCCGTGGCGGCCATCAGGCACACAGTCCCGGCGATCGAGGGCCAGCCGAACACCGCAGTGCCGAGCGCTCCTGCCGCCGCTCCGAATACCGACAACAGCAGCAGGATGTAGGGCAAGTAGGCAATGTCAAAGAGGGGCGCGAGCGGCCCCAGAAGATTTTGGAAGAAGGTGCGGTAGTCCCGGGCGCCAGTCGCCCGGGCAAACAGGAAGGTGACCGTCGTGACTGCGCTCCAAAGGATCATGGCGAGCAGCATTCCGGCGACCCCTCCCCAGGGGCCGCTGGGCATGAAGTATTCCGCGAGCTCGCGCCCGGTCGAATACCCACCGCCGATGACCACCGCTTTGAACGCCAGCCCAGGCAGGACGAAGCGCTGTAACCAAGAGGGTCGCCTGGAAGCGGCAATGGAGTCCACTTCCATCAACCCTTATTTCTCATTCAACGGCAGGCTGATATACGACGCCGCGGCGCCACCTCGATAGATGCTGTGTGTCTGGGTGTGAAAGTCGGTTTGCACGGCATCGTAGATATTCGGCACATAGGTCTGTGGATTGCGGTCGATGAGCGGGAACCAGGTGCTTTGGATCTGGACCATGATGCGATGTCCCGCCTTGAAGGTATGGTCGCGGGAGCGAAGGCTGAAGACGTAAGGGGTGATCTCGCCGGGCACGACGGGTTCTGGCTTCTCGAAACTGTTGCGGTACCGCGACCGGAAGACTTCCTCGGCCAACATGAACTCGAATCCGCCCAGCCTTTCGGGTTGCGCGACATCCGGATAAACGTCGATCAGTTTCACGATCCAGTCGGCGTCAGAGCCGGTGGTCGCCGCAAACAAGTGAACGATGGGTTCGCCCGTAATGGTGAGGTCTTCCTGCAACGGCTGAGTCTGATAGGTGAGAACATCGGGTCTGCCGTCCACGAAACGTTGGTCGTACATCTGCCACTCGGGCCAGCCGTTGTCGGTGATGGGTCGGGGCATGAAGGGAACCGGCTTGGCCGGATTGGAGACATAGGAGTCGGATTGTGGCGAGGAGGGCGCGGCCGCGAATGACAGCTCCGAATTGGACTGCAGGAACAGCTTCCCCTCCCGGATCCCCGTTTTGGGCGGCCAGGCATCGTACTGCTGCCACTGGTTCGAGCCGGTACGGAACGAGGTGACTTCAGGCAGAGCGGGACGCTCTCGATTCTTGAGCCAATGGGCGAACCACGGCGCCTCGATGTGCTCCCGGTACCATTCGGCGGTCGTGCTGCCGAAGTCTATGGCGCCGAGATTGTGACCGGCGCTGAGCTCCCAGCCACCGTGGAACCACGGGCCCATGACGAGGTTGTTGATCGCCCCCTTGTCGCCCTGCTCGTACTTCTTATAACTCTCGACGGCGCCGTAATGATCCTCGGCGTCGAACCAGCCGCCAACGGTCAGAGTCGGCACTTTAACGGGATACTGGATGTGCGGCAGTACGCTGCAGATGCCCAGGCGCCAGTAATTGTCGTAGTTGGGATGCTCCTCGAAGGCGTTCCAACTCGGTGCCCGGCCGTGCAGGATGGTCTTGTTGATGTTGGAGAGCGGGCCGAGCTCGAGGAAGCGATCGAAGTGGTCATAACGGTTGAGCACGGAGGACTGCGCGATGCCTTCCTCCATCGAGCCGATCCACTCGAAGGCATAGTCGAGGCGGAAGGCGCCGTTGTGGTGGAAGTCATCCCCGATGAACATGTCGACGCAGGGCGCCTGCGGTGAAGCGGCTTTGAGGGCCGGATGCGGATCCACGAGCGCGCGGGTCACGAGAAAGCCGCCGTAGGATATGCCGAGCGTACCTACGCGCCCGTTGTTGTTGGGTACGTGCTTGACCAGCCAGTCGATTGTGTCGTACGTGTCGGTCGATTCGTCGGTGGAGTGGGGAGTTTTGGGATCACGCTGCGGGCCCGCAGTAACGTACTGACCAGTTGAGGCGCCACGCCCCCGTGTGTCCTGGAAGGCGAAGATATAGCCATCTCGCATCAGGTGCGTGTACTGGCGCAGCCATGCCGAGTAGCCGAATTTATCCGGCTGCAGCCCGTACGGTGAGCGGACGAGAATGACTGGCAGCGGCTCGGTTTGATTGAGCGGTGCGTAGATCTCAGTGTGTAGTTGTGCGCCGTCGCGCGCTTTGATCTGCACGGCGGTTTTACTGAGAAGCTTCGTGAAATCCGGGCCCGCCCCGGTGCCGTACCAGTACGCCGCAAACTCTCGCGAGGATTGGGCCATCCACGAAGGCTGCGCAGCAGCAGCGGCGTAAACTTCTTGTTCCGCCTGTGCGTAGGGATCTGTGCGAGCAGCATCCGCCGAATACCCCGACTGCACGCCGGCCATCAGGCCGATGACGAGTCCTGCTGCGCGCGTCAGAAACCGTTTTCGTCGAAGGTCGCTTCGCATATTTCCCCCGGGTGGGCTGGTTGGCGCTTTGTGTCACCTGAGAATATCCCATATTGAGAATTTATTCTCTATAGGTAGACTGATTGGCCCTTCTGTGTACAATCCTCCTGGTGTGAGGCTGTGGGGGCGATCGGTGATCGACACGGGACGAGAGGACTGCATCAGCTGGAGATGTCCCGCGTGGTGAGCTATGACTTCATTGTGGTCGGCGCCGGAATGGCGGGAGCCTCTGTGACTTTCGAGCTGGCACGCTCCGCGCGCGTATGCCTCATCGAGGCCGAGGATCGGCCGGGATATCACTCCACCGGGCGCTCGGCCGCCCTGTTCGCTCCCAGCTACGGCGGGGACGCGATCCGGGCCGTGACTCGGGCAAGCCGCGCATTTTTCGACAGCCCGCCGAGCGGTTTTTGCGAGTATCCGCTGCTGCGCCGGCGCGACTGTCTATTCATCGCCCGCAAGGATCAGCGCGAGCATCTCGCCGTCATGTTGGAGAAGATTCGCGGCTCTCAGGGACAAGTCAGCCCGATCAGTCGTGAGCAGGCTTTGCAGCGAGTTCCTTTGCTGCGTAGCGACTATCTGGACTGCGCGCTCGTGGACACCGAGGCGATGGACATCGACGTCGATGCGCTCCATCAGGGTTATTTGCGGAACGCGCGTTCCGCGGGTGCCCGACTCATGACCCACAGTCGGGTAGCAGCGGTGCGCAGGGTGGCTGGATCGTGGGCGGTGACACTCGCAGACGAGATCGTTCAGGCGCCGGTACTCATCAACGCCGCCGGTGCCTGGGCGGATGAGCTCGCTGTCATGTGCGGAGTACGGGCACTCGGTCTGCAACCCCTGCGGCGCACTGCTGCTATCGTGGATGTTCCGGAGCACGTCCGTGTCGACGAATGGCCGGCGGTCATCGACGCGGAGGAGCAGTTTTACTTCAAGCCGGAGGCGGGCAAGCTCTTGATCAGTCCGGCGGACGAAACTCCCGTAAGTCCGGGGGATGCGCAGCCCGACGATCTGGATATTGCCATCGGGATCGATAGGGTCGAAGCGGCGTTGGCGATCGATGTAAAGCGCGTCTTGCGTAGCTGGTCGGGACTCAGGACGTTCTCGCGAGACAGGGTGCCCGTGGTGGGTTTCGATCCGCAGGTGACGGGCTTTTTCTGGTGCGCGGGGCAGGGCGGGTACGGGATTCAGACTGCACCCGGTCTGGCGCGCGCGGCTGCGGCACTGGCGAGGGGGGATGGGTGGCCACCAGATATCGTTGCCGAACGAGTCAGTCCGGATGATCTGTCGCCGGCGCGGTTCGGACGTGACGGGCAGGCCTGAACAAAGCTTCGCTGCGAAGCCGAGCATGGTTAAATCGCCTCGGCGAGGTGGAATCAGAAGCGGAGAGAAAATGGTTGGCGAGAATCGCACGCTGGGCAGCCTCATACGTATTCTGAGACAGGAGCGGGGATGGACGCTGCGCCAGATGAGCGAGCGCGTTGGAATCCCTCTGTCCACGTTGGCCAAGGTCGAGGCGGACAAGCTGTCCCTGACCTACGATAAGCTGCAGCAACTGACGTCCCGGGTCGGTCTGAGCATGGCGGAATTCCTCGCACAGGCGGACCATACGTCCAGCGCAAAATCCGCGCCGCCGCTCGTCACGGCTCGCCGCAGCGTGAGCGGCACGGGCAACTCGGTCTTCGTGTCGACCCCTAACTATGATTACGAATACCTCTGCGCCGACCTGCGCCAGAAGCGCATGGTCCCGCTGCTGACACGGATACGCGCGCACGATATCGAGGAGTTCGGCAAGCTCGTCTTTCACAAGGGCGAGGAGTTCATCTACGTGCTCGAAGGCACGATCGAGGTGCACCTTCAGTTCTATACGTCTTTGGTGCTCACTGCCGGCCAGGGGATCTATCTCGACAGCACGATGGGACACGCCTATCTGACGAAGGATTGCGACAGCGCGCTGGTGCTCGGGATCTGTTCGAGCGAGGACGATAATCTGGCGAGCGAGCTCATCACTCTGGCGGAAAGCGAAGCGACCCAGGGCACGTAGCGCAGGGTTGCCGCCACAAGGCTCTATAAGAGAATTTACTCTCCTATTGACTTGAATTCTCTATTAAGGCTCACTTAGCCCCAATAGGTCATGTAGGTGCCCCTCAGCATCGCATTGAGACCCTGGGGATACAGATGAGTCACTTCATACGCCGCCTAGCGTCTGCGCTGTTTCTGTCGTTAACGGTTCTAACCTCTCTCGCCCATGCTGATGAGGCGGCGCCGAACGGAGCGACCACCGGGGGCAAACGCAATGAGCCCACGAGTCAGCTCGAAGAGGTTGTCGTCACCGCAGAGAAGCGCACTGAGCGCATCCAGGACACCCCCATTAGCGTCACGGCCCTCAGCGGGGCTGAGCTCGAGCAACAGGGTGTAATGGATACCGCGGAGGCCGCGCGTCAGATTCCCGGCGTGGCGTTGACCTCAGGGGGGCCAGGGCAAACTGAATACACCATTCGCGGCCTCTCGTCCTCGGGCCCCGCCGTGTCGACGGTGGGATTCTATTTGGATGATGTCCCAGTCGCCGCGCCCGCTGCCGCACAGAACGGCCACGTTTCGATCGACCCCGATCTCTACGATCTGAGCCGTGTTGAGGTGTTGCGCGGTCCGCAGGGCACGCTGTACGGCTCCGGATCCATGGGAGGCACGGTCAAACTCGTCACGAACCAACCCGAATTGCACGCGTTCGATGCGAGCGCCGCGCTGGATGGCTCATACACGTCCGGTGGCGGAATGAACGGCCGCATCAGCGCAATGGTAAACCTGCCGCTCATAGATGGCCGGCTCGCTCTGCGCCTCGTGGGCACCGAGGAGCATGTGAGCGGTTGGATCGACCGCATCGTCCTCAATGCCTTTCCCTTGCCGACCAATCCGGGCTGTGGATCCTTCAGCGGATGTACCCGGGGCAATGTGCTGGCAGCCCCGGCCGCCTTCGATCACAAGAACGTCAATGACGAGAATCTGCAGGCGGTCCGGGGCTCCCTCAAGCTCCAGGCGACGGACGAGCTCAGTATCACGGCCAGCGGCTTTTATCAGAAGCTCGCGCTCGGGGGGTTGTCCAACTTCGACAACCCTCCCGGTACGCAGCTCGCGCATTATCAGCCTTTCGATGTGCCGGAGCCTTTCGCTGACACGTTCCGCCTGGGAAATCTGGTCGCTGAATACAACTTTCCGGCGTTTTCGGTGACCTCTGCCACCTCGTACTGGAGACGGGCCCAGTCTCAGACGCAGGACGTGTCGGAGAGCGCACAGACGCTCTTCGATCTGCCTTCCTATGAGGCGGCAGATGGCGGCCTCGGGCCCGTATCGGTGCTGGAAGTGGACGGCACGCGGCAGTTCAGCGAAGAGATCCGACTGACCTCGACCGGCGAGACGCGTTTCAAGTGGCTGATCGGGGGGTTCTACAGCGATTACAAATATCATCAGCGCCAGTCCTACGCAGGCGACGGCATCGCTGGAGTGTTCGGTACCCCGAACCTCATCCTGCTGCTCGACGACGATCATCTCAAGCAGAAGGCACTCTTCGGCGAGGCCTCCTACAACGTCACGAGTCAGCTGAAAGCCACGGTGGGCTTGCGGCGCTACTCCTACAGCCAGGACGGCGGTATCACTTTGAGCGGCGCGCTCGCTCCGACGCCTTACCCGACAACCACCCCCATCGTCGCGTCCAACTCGGGCGTGAATCCGAAATTCACTCTCTCCTATGATCTGTTCCATGACTTCATGGTCTACGCCACCGCTGCAAAGGGCTTTCGACCGGGCAACGGCAACACGCCGGTGCCCGTGACGGGTCCGGACTCCTGTCTAAATGACCTGCAGGCGATCGGCAAGTCACAGGCGCCGAGCCAATACGGTCCCGATACCGTATGGAGCTATGAGCTCGGCCAGAAGGCAACGCTGTTCGATCGGCGCTTGTCCATCAGCTCCGATGTGTATTACGAGCAGTGGTCCCGGGTTCAGCAGGCGCTCATCCTGCCGTGCGGATTCGGTTACACGGACAACGTGGGCACCGCGCATGTCAAGGGTGGGGAGCTCGAGATCAATGCCAAACTGACACCGGCGTGGACTCTTGTGCAATCAGTAGGCATCACTCAGGCAGTCTTCACAGCGTCTGAGCCGGGTACCGGTGTCAATGCTGGTGATCGACTCCTGCACGTACCGTCATATACCGCCTCCACGTCGCTGGTCTACTCGGCGCCGGTGACAGACTCGTACAACTTCGTGGCGCGCGCCAGCAATGTCCTCGTCGGCCCGTCGCGGGCTCTGACCTACTTTATGCAGGAGTTGCCGGGTTACGACCTGGTGAACGCACGTGTGGGCCTGACAGGACCTCGTTGGTCCGGCTTTTTGTATGTGAATAACTTGACGAACAGAAAGGCATTTCTCGACAACGTCCCCGATTACCTGCTGAACGTGCCTTCGCTGAACCGTGTCGCTACCAACCAGCCTTTAACACTGGGTATTGTGTTGGATTTCAAATACTGAGCGGCACCGCGGCGCTGAGGCAACTTTCGCGGCCACATCGGGTAGTGCTTTGAACATCAAACGCTTACTTGCCGGATGTTGGTCCCTTCCTTGCCAATTTTGGTCGCGATCGCAGGGATGACCGGTCCCGTGCGCGACCCTGGAAATTCCCCGAAAGTTTGGTAGCGCCAGGAAGGGACTTTGTGGGTCGCAGGTTGCGCGCCCGGCCTTCGTAGGCTCAACTGCGGGTAGGGGACCCAAGGCTCCGCCGGGGCGCTCTCCCGGGCAGAGACTTCAGCGGTCAAGCGCTTACATTCACCGTGCCACAACTTTCTCGAACAATGAGATCCAGGGGCAATACCTCGGAAACGAAACTCTGGTTTCGCCGGTCGATCAACTTTGACACGATCAGCTGGCCGCCACGTTCGCTATCCTGCGAAATAGTAGTCAGTGGAGGTTGGGTATATTTGCTGAATTCGACATTGTCGTAACCTACTACGGAGACGTCTTCAGGCACATTGATGCCGTGGCGCCGCAATCCCTGGATCGCCCCCAACGCAACAACGTCATTGACACAGACGATGCCGTCGAAATCCACCCGTTCGCGTACCAGTCGCTCGATCGTGCCCGATGCCAGTCCAATATCGAGGTGCGTCGACATCAGTCTCGATGCGTCGGTGGGTACCTTTTCTTCTTCATGAGCAAGCACGAACCCCCGATAACGCTCGTGCATCTCGGGCCCGGCGGTGTCTCCCAAAAACAGTAATTTACGCCTGTTCAACCGCAGCAGGTGGCGGGTGATACGTCTGCCGCCCGACAGGTTGTCGCTGCCGATCGTAACGTATCGCTGGCTCGGCATCTGCGCTCCCCATACGACAAAATCCTCACGCCTGTCAGCCAGCCGCTGCAAGCTGTTATGAATGAGCCCTTGACCGATAAATACCAATCCATCGGAGCGGATGGATCGAATCAGCATGCCGAACTCCTCCTCGCTGGACGGCGCCGAGTAGCTGATCTGCAAACTGCAATTACGCTCGCGGGCGGCCTCGCTGATGTTGGCTAGAAGCTCCTGCACAAACGGATCGGTCAACCTTGCACCGCGCATCGGCAGGAGAGGGATGATCGCGGCTATTACGCCGTCACACTTGGAAGATCGACTGCTCTGATAGCGATAAGTCGGGAAATTGTAATCCCGCGCGGTGGACCATATCCGCAGCTTCGTCTGTTCTTTCACCGACGGATGATCGCTCAGCGCACGAGACACGGTCGCGAGGGAAAATCCCGTCAATGAGGCGAGTTCTTCCAGTTTCGAGATAGTCCGTTTCGCCATCCTTTCCTCCCTCTGCAGCGGTCTGCGGTATGTCAGGTTCCCAAGCGCACGCTCGACACAACAGGCCCGGCAACGCCTCCATCTTCTTTCCTGAAGGACCAGCGGCCCGGCTGCTCAGCAGTTGCTTCGGTCCGTCGCATCGGACATTGCTTCGGCCACTACTTTGGCCCAAATGCGTATCCAGCAAAAGTCCAGGTGCGGGGGACGTCCGACTGAACCGATGGATTCGAGATCCTCCACACCCCGGCGCCAAGGGTAGCAAAATGAAAAACTTTGTGATTGTTATCTTAAATCCGATCCGCAACAATTCCCACACAGAAGCCGCCAGGCCTGCCTAGGCGACCGAAGATGGAGAGGGATGGCCGCCAAGCGGCACTGGCGACGTTATGAAATCGTCGCTGATGTGACGCTCACAGACTTCCCCCGTTCATCCAGCTCGCGGTCCTGGCCGTGCTTCGTTTGTGTCGTGCGCGTTTCGGTAGCATTGCCGCGCCATCAGGCCCGGCTTGTATAGGGGGGATGACAATGACGACCACGAGGGCGGCGATCCGGGCGGCAATCAGGGTGGCGCTAGGGTATGGTTCGGCTTCCTGCTGGGCCATGATGGCCGCGACCGGCGCGATGGCGCAGGATGGCGCCGGCCAATCGGCTGCGGCAAACTCCGAACCCGCAGCCGCTGCAGCGCAAAATAAGACGCCCACACCGGATGCGCAGAACGGCGACTCGCTGGCCGAAGTCGTTGTCAGTGGCATTCGCTCCAGCATCACCACCGCACGCGCGATCAAACGTGATTCGCTCGGGATCGTCGATGCCATTGCGCCCGAGGATATCGGCAAGTTGCCCGACACGAATCTGGCGGAGTCGCTGCAGCGCATCACTGGCGTTTCCATC
>JAQGOC010000348.1 GCA_028293805.1 Gammaproteobacteria bacterium | reverse complement strand
GCTGGCGGCGCTGGTGATGGGAATGTTGAACGCGAAGAACGTGTTCGGCGTGCCGGCGATGGCCTCGAGCTTTTTCAACCTGGGTTCGATCGTCGCAGGGGTTCTGCTCGGCTGGTGGCTGGACCCCGACTTCGGCCAGCGATCGATCCTGGGTCTGGCGATCGGGACGCTCATCGGGGGAGGCCTGCAGCTGGCCGTGCAGTTACCGTCGGTACGCCGGCTGGGCTACGTGTTTCATCCGGATTTCCAGTGGCGCGACCCCGGCGTGAAGGCGATCCTGCGTTTGATGGGGCCATCGGTCGTGGCGGCCAGCACGACGCAGGTGAACGTCCTGATCAACTCGGTGTTCGCATCACGCCTCGGTGACGGCCCGACGTTCTGGCTCACCGTTGCGTTCCGTTTGATGCAGCTGCCCCTGGGTATTTTCGGAGTGGCGCTCGGAACCGTTGCGTTGCCACTGCTCGCGAGAATGGCCGCGACCGGCAACATGGTGTCCTTTCGCAGCGAGCTGGCTCGCGGCATGCGCCTTGCATTCCTGATGACGATTCCGGCGAGCGTCGGTCTGATCATGCTGGCCGAGCCGATCATCTCGGTGCTCTACCAACACGGGAAATTCGGCGCTCACGAGACGGCGGAGTCGGCGGGCGCGCTGCGCTTCTATGCCATCGGACTGTGCGGCTACGCGGCGCTGAAGGTGCTCGTCAATGCGTTTTACGCGCTCGATCAGCGCAAAACGCCCATGGTCGTCAGCTTCGTCGCGGTCGGGCTGAACCTGATGCTCAACTGGTTCTTCACCCTGCACCTGGGCTGGGGCCACCGCGGACTGGCGTTTTCGACCGCCTGCATCGCCACGACGAATTTCCTCATTCTGTATCTCCTGATGCGCCGTCATCTGGGCTACCTCGAGTCGGGTGCGATGCTGCGCCTGGTATCGAGGCTGACCGTGTCGTCCGCGGTGCTCGCCCTGGTCTGCTGGGCGGGCACGCACTTTCTACTCGCCGATTGGGCCACCCAGGAATTCTGGACAAAGCTCGGTGACCTTTGTCTTGTCATCGCTACGGGCGTCGTTGCGTTCTTCCTGTGTGCAGCGGCGCTTGGCATCACCGAACTGCGTGAGGTCACGCAAGCGGTGCAACGCAGGCTGCGCCGCCGACGCTGATATCAAGGCAGGATGAGCATCGCCGGTAGGGATGCCGGGCACGCTGCATGCGACGCGAACCTCCCAAGTCTGTGCAGTGGCTTGCGAGGCCTCGCCTGCGTGGCGAGGACGCAACCACACAAGACGTCCGTAAACCGGTGCGACGCTTGGAACGGAGATTTGAACATGACGCGTTATGTTCGCTCACTCGGCGCGGTGCTGTTGGTTGGCAGTTGCTTACCCGCGTTTGCGCAGGTCTATGACCCGCAGCAGCGGCCGTTGCAATGGCATGTCGACGGGGGCTACAGCATCACCACGGGCCGTACGGCTGACTTTCTCAGCAACGGCTGGTCGATCGGGTCCGGAGTGACGTGGCGGCCCATCGCCGACTCGCCGCTCGCCCTGCGCGCCGATCTGCATTACAGCCACTTCGATGCCACCGACAGGCTTCTGAACCTCGGCGAGGTGGTGAACCAGACGCGTATCGATAATGGCAACGGCCAGATCCTGGGCCTCGATGTCGACGCCGTGTTGAATGTTCCGCTCAGCGGGGGTGTGCGCGCCTATGTGCTGGCCGGTATCGGTGTCGACTACCGTCGCATCGAGCTCACGCAAACGGTAGCCGTGGGCGGTTTCGTCTGCGACCAATGGTGGGGTTTCTGCGGACAAGGATATTTCCCGGGCGACGTGCTGGTCGACCGCGAGGAGACGACCCGGTTCGCCTGGAATGCCGGCCTGGGCGTGGAGTTCCCGCTGTATGGCGGGCAATCGTGGTTCATCGAGGCGCGCTACAACAGAATGGAAACGCGCCAGCCGACCGAAATCATTCCGATCCGCGTCGGCTATCGTTTCTGACACGCAACCTGCGCAGCGAAGGTGGTCCGAGCCACGAGCGCAACCTCTCGTGCCATGCGGGAGATCAGCGCGCCGCCGTGGCGAATCCCAGGCACGCCTGCAGCACGCGCTCGAGTACGGCTCGCATCGGTATAGCCAGCGCTGCATCATAGGGGGTCGGCCAGTTGTCAGGACCAACGGCCTCGAGCGGCTCGCGCAGGTAACCTCGGCACGCAAGCTCCATCTGGATGGCGTGCACCCCATCGGCAGGCCGCCCATAGTGGCGCGCCGTGTAACCGCCTTTGAAGCGGCCGTTCGTCACGCGGCTGAAGTCTCCCTGATCGCAGATCGCCTCGAGCTTCGCCGTCAATATGGGCGAGGAGCTCATTCCGCTGTTGGTCCCAATGTTGAAATGGGGCAGCATGCCCTCGAACAGGCGCGGAATCCGCGAGCGGATCGAGTGACAGTCATAGAGCACCACGAGCGCGTGCCGCGCGCGCAACCGCGCAATCTCGGCGGCTACGGCCCGATGATACGGCTCGAAATAGGCATGCCTGCGAGCCGCGATCTCCTCGTCACCCGGAGCATGACCCGCGCGATAAAGGGGCTCGCCATCGAATGTCGTCGTCGGACACAGTTCGGTCGTCGCCTGCCCGGGATACAACGAGGCGCCCGATGGGTCGCGGTTCACGTCGATGACGGTCCGGGAGAGCGCCGTTCGGATGACGGTCGCTCCAAGGCCGGCGGCGAAGTCATACAGCCTGTCGATCCACCAGTCCGCGTCCTTGCGCGCCAGCCAGGGCGATACCAGTCCGGGCTCGATTCCGGCCACGAGCTCGGTTCCCGTGTGCGGCAGGGTGAGCAGGAGAGGCTCGGATCCGCGCAGGATGCTCAGCCATTGCAGCTCGGTCTCGTCGGTCACTCGTTCGGCTCCTCTACTGCATTCCCGGCGGCCAATCATCAATAATGTACCCCCGCGGGCCGGCCGCGCACGAGAAGGGCAGGGGAGAATGCAGAATCTGTGGTTTGAGTCGGCGCTGCTGCCGGACGGTTGGGCCGCGAAGGTGCGGCTGACCGCCGTGGACGGTCGCATCGCTCGAATCGAGCCCGGCGTAGTTCCCGCGGAAACGGATGAGCGGCATGCCATCGGCGTGCCGGGTATTCCGAATGTGCACAGCCACGCCTTTCAGCGCGGTCTGGCCGGCCTGACCGAGCGCCGGGGGCCGAGCGGCGACAGTTTCTGGACTTGGCGGGACCTCATGTACCGGTTCGTGGAGCGCATGGATCCCGACCAGTTCGAAGCGATCGCCGCGCTCGCCTATGCACAGATGCTGGAAGGCGGCTTTACGCACGTAGGCGAGTTCCATTACCTCCACCATGATCGTGGCGGAGTTCCGTTTAGCGATCCTGGCGAACTGGCCGGCCGAATCGCCGCCGCGGCCGCGCAGACCGGGATGGGACTGACCCTGCTGCCGGTCTTTTATGCGCACAGCGGCTTCGGCGGCGCTGCGCCAACCTCGCGGCAGCAACGCTTCGTCAACGATCCCGAGCGCTTTGCGCGCATCGTCGAGGCAAGTCGAAAGGCCGTGAGCCCGCTCGCCGGCGCCGCGGTAGGTGTGGCCCCCCACAGCTTGCGTGCGGTCACGCCGGATGAGCTCACAGCGGTCGTGGAGCAAGCGCAGGGCGGGGTCATTCACATCCATATCGCCGAGCAGACGAAAGAAGTAGACGACTGCATCGCCTGGTCCGGTCGCCGTCCGATCGAGTGGTTGCTGGCAACGCAGGCCGTCGACGACCGCTGGTGCCTCGTGCACGCCACCCAAGCGACGGATGCGGAGTTGCGTGGTATCGCGGAGAGCGGCGCGGTCGTCGGCCTGTGTCCGATTACGGAGGCCAATCTCGGCGACGGAATCTTCCCGGCTGCGCCTTTCCTGGCCGCGAAGGGCCGGTACGGGATCGGCTCCGATTCGAACATCCTGCTGGATGCGGCCGAGGAGTTGCGGACCCTGGAGTATTCGCAGCGTCTCGCGTATCGAGCCCGCAATGTGCTGGCATCGGCGGAGGATCACTCGACGGGCCGCAGCCTTTTCGACGCCGCATTGTCTGGCGGGACGCAGGCGCTGCACGCACGGGTGGGCGGCGGGTCCGTGGGTCTGAAAGTGGGAGCAACCGCGGACCTCGTAAGCCTGGCGTCCGAGCACCCAACACTCCTCGAACGTCGCGCGGATGAGCTCCTCGATAGCTGGATCTTCGCCAGCGGCCGCGCAGCGGTCGATTGCGTCTGGCGCGCGGGCGTGAAGGTTGTTATCAATGGCCGGCATCAGCGGCGAGAGGCCATCGTGGCCCGCTATGGGCACGCGCTGAAGAGCTTGCTGCGCTAGCGGGGCCGGGAGCCACAGTCTCGCGATGTGGGCTGATCTCGTGGGGCGGCCGTGCGAATCCTGTTTTGTTGGAAGAGGGGCGGTTTGTAATGAACAAGGTGTTGGGCGTCGTGCTCGCAGTGATAGGAGGCTTCGCGCTCGGCGGGATCGCCCTGTACCGGCAGGAGCCGGTCAATTCTCTCTGGCTCGTCGTGGCGGCCGTCTGCATCTACATGCTCGGGTACAGGTTTTACGCCGCCTGGATTGCGGCGCAAGTCTTCCTCGTCGACCCCACTCGCGCGACTCCCGCCGAGCGCCTCAACAACGGCCGGGATTTCGTTCCCACGCACCGCTGGGTGGTCTTCGGCCACCACTTCGCGGCCATTGCGGGCCCGGGCCCGCTCGTGGGGCCGACGCTGGCCGCGCAGTTCGGTTATCTCCCCGGCACCTTGTGGATCATCATCGGCTCGGTGCTCGGCGGCTGCGTACAGGACATGACGATGCTCATGCTCTCCACCCGCCGGGACGGCCGCAGTCTCGGACAGATGGCTCGCGATGAGCTGGGGCCGCTCGGCGGCTTCGCCGCCCTGATCGGCACGCTGATGATCATGATCATCCTCATCGCGGTGCTCGGCCTCGTGGTCGTCAATGCGATGAAGCACAGCCCGTGGGCCACATCGACCGTCTTTGCGACCATTCCGGTCGCAATCCTCGTCGGTTTCTACATGCGCTCGTGGCGCCCCGGACGTGTTCTCGAGGCGTCCGTGCTCGGCGTGGCGCTCATCTTCCTGTCGGTGTTTGGCGGCGGTTGGATCGATCACCAGCCCTGGCTGCGCCCGGCTTTCGACTATCCCGGCATCTCGCTCGCGGGCTTTGTCATCGTCTACGGCTGGCTCGCCGCGATTCTGCCCGTCTGGCTGCTGCTGGCCCCGCGCGACTATCTGTCGACCTTCCTGAAGCTCGGCACCATCTTTCTGCTCGCCATCGCGATTCTGCTCATGCATCCGCAGATCAAGATGCCGGCGCTCACGCAGTTCATCGACGGCACGGGTCCGCTGTTCAGCGGCAAGGTGTTTCCATTCGTATTCATCACGATTGCATGCGGCGCCGTCTCCGGCTTTCACGCGCTCGTTGCCAGCGGCACGACGCCGAAGCTCATTTCGAATGAGCGCGACGTGCGCCTGATCGGATACGGCAGCATGGCGCTGGAGTCGCTGGTGGCCATCATGGCGATGATCGCGGCCACGCTGCTCGATCCGGGTGTGTTCTTCGCCATCAACGTCGGCGCCGGTGTTGTCGGCGCCACGCCGGAGATGGCCGTCCAAACCATCACGGGCTGGGGCTTTCCCGTCACCACGGAACAAATGGCGAACCTCGCCCGCGATATGGGCGAGAGCACTCTCTTTGCCCGTACGGGGGGCGCTCCGTCGCTGGCAGTTGGCATGGCCAGCATCTTCGGCTCGACGTTCGGTCGCAGCCTGCTCAGCATCTGGTATCACTTCGCGATCATGTTCGAAGCCGTGTTCATTCTGACGACCGTCGATGCGGGGACCCGGGTCGGCCGGTTCATGCTGCAGGATATGCTGGGCAATGTCTGGAAGCCGCTCGGCCGGACCTCGTGGTACCCGTCCGTCGTGATCTCGAGCACGCTGATCGTCGCGGGTTGGGGTTATTTTCTGTACGTCGGCGTGATCGATCCGAATGGCGGGATCAACATCCTGTGGCCGCTGTTCGGCATCTCCAATCAGATGCTGGCCGGCATCGCGCTGTCCGTAGCGACGGGCATCATCATCAAGAAGGGGAAGGCGCGCTACGCCCTCGTCACGGGAGCGCCGCTCGCGTGGCTCGCGCTCGTCACGACCACAGCCGCGTGGCAAAAAGTCGTGAGTCCCGATCCGAAGCTCGGCTTCTTCTCCGCCGCAAACGACATGGCGAGCAGGCTCGCCGCCGGGACGCTGTCGCCGGAGCGCGCGGCGGTGGCACCACAGCTGATTTTCAATCAACGGCTCGATGGCTGGCTCACGGTGCTGTTCACCGCGATTCTGTGGTTCGTGATCTTCGACATGAGCCGCATCTGCGTGCGCCGGTTGCGCGGCCTGCCCGTCAGCAAAAGCTCTGAAGCTGCGTACCAGCCCACGAAGTTGGAAGCGGTTCCGGTCGGGCCTCTGCACGGTGCGCCCCAGGGAAGCCATTGAGGACCCAGCGATGAGCCACGCACGTACCTTGGATTGGGCGGTGTTCCGTTGGGTCGGCGCGGGGTGGCGCTATTTACGCGCGGTCTCGGGGGATGATGCCTACGAGCGCTACCTGGCCCACCATGCGGCCGAGCACGCCGGCCAAGCCGCAATGACCGCCAAGGCTTTTTTCACCGAGCGGCAGCGGCAGAAATGGGCTGGAGTCACCCGCTGCTGTTGAGCTCAGTGTACGCGCATGTTCCGGATGAGGCGCCGGTCGATATACAGACGGGCGTCGAGAACGAGGCGGTCCTGCGCTTGCTGCAGCTGGTGGAGAAAGAACATGACCAGGATGCAGGAGACGAGCGCTGTGAGTGTGGCGTTGAAAGTAACGCCCAGGCCCAGCGTCACACCGGAAATGTCGCCGTGGAGGGCGCCTTGCGCCTCCTGCAGCGCCCTTCCGATGCCCCGCACGGTGCCGACGAATCCGACGGCGGGGATGGCCCATGCCGTGAAGCGGACCATCGACAGCTGCGCGTCGAGTCGGTCGAGCTCGTTTTCACACTCGCCCCGGACCGCCTCGGCGGAGTCCTGCACGCTTCGCGTTGCACCGAAGCGATTCAGCGCCACTGACAGCGCGCGGGGCAGCAGCATTTCCTGCTCATCCCGAGGCAGGCTTTCCAGCGGCCGCCCATAGGCGCGCGCATCGTCCGGCAGGACAACGTGGCCTGCGCTGAGGTCGATGTAATCCTTATCGAGCAGCCGCCGATTGCGCGCGACCTGGCCGGCCTGGTAGCCGATGAGACACAGGGCCCAGGCCGCCAGAATGAGGGCGACCTCCTGCTCATAGTCCTTGAGAATGACGTATACGGAGCGCAGGTTGTGGGTCAAAGGTTGCCCGGCCCGCGGCTGTCCCTGAGGGAGGGCCGGTTCCGCGAGGATCGCCGCCGCGCGGGGACGGATGAGCGTCGCATAAATCGTCTGTATCAGAATCGCGCTGATCAGCAGTGCGGCCACGCTGAACAACGCCTCGCGGCCGAAGACCGAACGCATGGATGGAATTCCTCTTGCTCTTAAATCCCGCAGGGGTTTGGTCAGCGGTGTGCTCAAAGGTTCCTCCGTGGTACTTCACCGTGCCATCCGTTTGCGGAAAGCGGCCGGCGACTCGCCCGCGTGCTTGCTGAAAAAGCGCGAGAAGTAGGCCGGGTCGCCGAATCCCAGGTAGTAGGCGGTCTCCGACACCGTCATGTTCGTGTAAGTGAGATTCCGTTTCGCTTCCAGCAGCAGGCGATCCTCCAGCACTCGCGCCGGAGGCTTCCCCGTCACTTCGAGGCAGGCTGCACGCAGCCGCGCCGGCGTAACGCTGAGAGCCTTCGCGTACTGAGCGATGGATAACCCCATGCGCAGATGCGACTCCACCTTTTCGCGGAAGCGCGCCACCAGTGCAGCTCGCGCATTGGTCGCTGCCGAAGTCGGTTCGGATGGCGCGTGCAGCGCACGTACCGCGTTGACCAACACCGTCGTGAGCCGCGCGGCAGCGGCAGCTGCGCTGGCAGGCGCTTTCCACACCAGCTCGCGCCTGAGTTTTGGCAGGGCGTCCGCGAGCTCCTGGGTGTGAGCGGGATCGGCGGCGAGGGATGCGCATGTTGGTGCCAGAAACAGGCGTTTGAAGGCCGCTTCGTCCCGAGCCAGATCGCGCAGCAAAGGCTCGGCCAGGGTGACGACATAGCCCTCCGTCTCGGGTGCGAATGCAAACCCGTGGACCACGCCTGCAGGGGCGATCAGCAGGGTAGGCGCCTGAAAAGCGTAGCTCTGTGTCTCCGCCTGCATCTCGCCAGCGCCCGTGAAGATGACAAGCAACTGGTGCAGGTCGCGGTGCGCGTGCGGGCGGATCCTCCATTCATAGAGCCGACTGCGGGCAGCGATCGTTTCCACGTGCACAAAGCGTTCGTCCGCATCCCGCGGCGGCTCGCCATACAGGAAGAATCGAGGGATTGCGGTGCGCGGCTCGGTCACTGCAGGGCTTTCATGGGAAGGGATGGGCTCTTAAGAAAATCCAAGCGGAAGGCGTTTACGTCCATGGGCCCCCCGCCCCGCCGGAACTAGAGTTTAGCGCTTACCGCCGCAGCTCGCGGGCGTTGGAGCGTTGCATGCGTACTCAGGTGGCCATCATCGGTGCGGGACCGGCCGGCTTGTTGTTGGCGCAGCTTCTGCATCAACGGGGCATAGAATCCGTCGTCCTCGAAGCCCGGACGCGCGAGTACCTCGAGAGCCGCGTCCGCGCAGGAGTGCTCGAGCACCAGAGCGTCGACATTCTGAACGATGCCGGGACCGGCGCCAGAATGATGCGCGACGGGCTGCCCCATCACGGCATTTTCCTGCATTTCAACGGCGTGAATCACCGGATCGACTTCGCGGAGCTCACCGGCAGGGCCGTCATGATCTACGGCCAGCAGGAGGTCGTGAGAGACCTCATCGCGGCGCGTCTGGCCGCCCGGCAGCCGCTGTGGTTCGAAGTCGAGGACGTGTCGGTGAGTGACTTCGATACCGACCGGCCGCGGGTGCGCTATCACATGGATGGCGCGGAGCACCTGCTCGAATGCGACTTCATCGCCGGCTGCGACGGCTTTCACGGCATCTGCAGGCCGAGTATTCCGGCGAGTGAGCTCACGGTATACGAACGGACGTATCCGTTCGCGTGGCTCGGCTTGCTCGCCGAAGCGCCGCCGGTCTCACATGAGCTGGTCTATGCGAACGACGCGCGGGGCTTCGCCTTGCTCAGCATGCGATCTCCCGCCGTCAGCCGCCTATACCTCCAATGTCTGCCCGACGAAGATCTGAGCCAGTGGCCCGACGAGCGCGTCTGGAGCGAGCTGCAGGCCCGCCTGGGGTCGCAGCTGGCGACCGGGCCGGTTCTGCAGAAGTCGGTGACGCCCATGCGCAGCTTCGTGGTGGAGCCCATGAGCAGCGGGCGGATGTTTCTGGCGGGGGACGCTGCACATATCGTCCCCCCGACAGGCGCCAAGGGCATGAACCTGGCCATCGCCGACGTACAGGTATTGGGAAGAGCGCTTGAACGGTTCTACGAGTCCGGCAGCACGGAAGCTCTGAGCGCGTACTCGCAGACGTGCCTGCAGCGGGTCTGGAAGGTTCAGCGCTTTTCCTGGTGGATGACCGCACTTCTGCATCGATTCGACACGGACAATGCCTTCGACCAGCGGCGCCAGCTCGCGGAGCTCGAATACATCGTGTCCTCCCGCGCCGCCGCCCAAACCCTCGCCGAGAACTACGTGGGCCTGCCACTGTCTGTCTAGCCCGACGGTTCCGAGGCACTGGCGGGGGGCCGCCGGCGGGGCGCCCGCGGGGCTCCAGCCCGGTGAAAATGCTACGATTCCGTCCCGGCAGACCTGCCGTGGGCGGAGCGCTGGACCCCCGGACAGGCATAGTTCAAGCTGCGCGCCCGCAAGAGGGCTCGAAGGACGGAAATGGCACTGAAAATCATGAGTCTCGGAGCGAACGGCTTCATCGGCAGCGCGCTGACCAACGCGATTCTGCGCACGCGGCCCTGGGAGGTCTATGGCATCGACCTCGCCGACAACAAGCTCGGGGATCTGCCCAAGGACACCGGCCGGTTCCACTTCGTCGAAGGCGACATCACGATCAACAAGGAATGGGTCGAGTATCACGTCAAGAAATGCGACGTGGTGGTGCCGCTCGTCGCCATCGCGAACCCGGCGCAGTACGTGACTCATCCGCTGCGCGTCTTCGAGCTCGACTTCGAGGCGAACCTGGAGATCGTGCGGCACTGCGTCAAGTACGGCAAACGCCTGATTTTCCCCTCGACCTCCGAGATCTATGGCATGTCGCCGGATCCCGTGCTCGATGAGGAGACGAGCCCGCTCGTGTACGGCCCGATCAACAAGCAGCGCTGGATCTACGCCGCCTCGAAGCAGATGCTCGATCGCGTCATCTATGCCTACGGCGTGCGCGACAACCTCGACTACACGCTCTTCCGGCCTTTCAACTTCATCGGCCCGAATCTCGATGACGTCGAAGAGCCGAAGGAGGGCAGCTCGCGCGTCTTCACGCAGTTCCTGTCGAACGTGCTCTACAAGCGCCCCATCAAGCTCGTCGACGGCGGCCGCCAGAAGCGCTCCTTCACCTTCATCGACGATGCGATCGAAGCGTTGCTCACCATCCTCGAGAACCAGGATGCCCGGGCCACGCGCCGGATTTTCAACATCGGCAACCCCGGCAACTGCGTCTCGATCCGCGATCTCGCCGAACGCACGATCCGCATTGCGCAGGAGTTTCCGGTGCTGCGCGAGAACGCCAAGGCGACCGAGATCGTCGACGTCACGGCTGCCGAGTACTACGGCAAGTACTACCAGGACATTCAGGTACGGGTGCCCGCGATCGAAGCCGCGAAGCGCGATCTGGGTTGGGCGCCGACGACCGATCTCGATACGGCCATCCGTCGGACGATCGACTACTACGTGAAGCAGGAAAACTTCGGCGCCCGCGCCGCCGCGATGTTGAGACCCTGAACCGGCCGGCGCAATCATGGCGATAGAAGCGGGTGCGCGGCCGCGCGCTCACGGGCTTGGTTGGCTGCCGTGGATTGCTCTCGCGGCGGTCTGGTTCGCGACACTGCAGGTGCGCCCGATGCTCGACCCGGACGAAGGCCGTTACGCCGAGATACCGCGGGAGATGGTGGTGAGCGGGGACTGGCTCACGCCCCGGCTCGACGGCCTGAAGTACTTCGAGAAGCCGCCGCTGCAATACTGGGCGACAGCATCCGTGTACTCGGTTTTCGGGGTTAGCGAGTGGACGTCACGGCTGTGGACCGTCGCTCTGGCCTTCGCCTGTCTGCCCATGGTCTTTGGCTGGACCCGGCGCCTTTACGGGAGGAGCGCTGGGCTGGCTGCCGTTGCGGCACTTGCAGTGAGTCCCTACTTTGCCATCGTTGGGCATCTCAACCTGCTCGATCCCGGGTTTACCTTCTGGCTGACCGGCGCTGTGTTCGCCTTTACCTTGGCACAGAGCGCGCCGGTCGGGGATCCGAGGCAGCGGCGCTGGATGCTCGCGACTTGGATCGCGGCCGCTTTGGCCATTCTAAGCAAAGGCATCGTAGTCGGCGTGCTCGCGGGTGCGACTCTCGTTGTGTACACGCTCGTCGAGCGCGATGCGCGTCCGTGGAAGCGGTTGCACCTGGCCACGGGTCTGCCGCTTTTTCTGCTGGTGGCCGCACCCTGGTTCGTCGCCGTTTCGGTGCGCAATCCGGACTTTGCGAAATTCTTTTTCGTGCACGAGCATTTCGCGCGCTTCCTGACTACCGTGCACCAGCGGGTAGAGCCATGGTGGTTTTTCCTTCCTCTGGTGCTGCTCGGTGTTTTGCCCTGGGTGGCGTCCCTCGCCGGCGCCTGCCGCAGGGCCTGGTTCGACGCGGGGCCGGCGCCGGAATTCAAACCCCTCAAGTTCCTGGCGATCTTTTGCGCCGTGACGCTCCTGTTCTTCTCCGCGTCGGGCTCCAAGCTGGCTCCTTACATTCTGCCGCTGTTTCCGCCCCTGGCCGCGATCGTGGGCGTGCACGTCGCGGAACAACAAAGCTTCCTGCGTCGCGCGGCGGGGATGTGTGCAGCCATCATTGCCATTTTCGTGGTGGCTCTGTCCATCTATTCGGCACGCCGCAACAGCTTCGTGCCGAGCGAGACCATCCTATGGTCGATCGCTGCCGTCGTTGCCGTCCTCGTAGGAGTGGTTGTTACCTGGAGGCGGCCGCGTCCGGGGGCTGCTGGAGCAGCGCTCGTGACCGCGGCTGCGGGCGCGTTGGCCTGGCAGTGTTGTTTGAGCGCCTACGCCATCGTGCCGCCAACGCGATCGTCCAAGGAACTGGTTGCGTCCGCAAACCCCTACGTTCACCCGCAAACCGCGCTGTTCAGCGTCGGACAGTATCGCCCGACCCTGTCCCCCTATCTGCAGCGAACCCTCATCGTGGTCGGGTTCGAGGGCGAACTGCAGTTCGGCTTGCAAGCCGAGCCTGGGAAACAAACGGCGACACCCGCTGATTTCGTGGCGCGCTGGAACGCAAGCACCGATGCCGTGGCGTTCTTTGCTCCCAAGTTGTGGGATTCGTACCGGCACGGCGGCTTGCCGGGGCGGGTCATTGCCGCCGACAACTACACCATTGCCGTGAGCCGCCTGTGAGGCTCGCGGACTTCAGTGTGTTGTCATGCGGCGTGCTGCTCAATGCGTTCGCACAGTTGTGGCTCAAAGCGGCTACCCGGGTCACGGGGCCTTTGGTGGCGTCCGATGCGGGACTGATGAGCAAGGCGCTCACGCTCCTGGGGGTGCCGTCCCTGTGGTATGCGCTTACAGCGTATGGCTTGAGCGTGATCGTCTGGGTCGTCGGCCTGTCACGGGTCCCCGTGAGCCAGGCTTATCCGCTGCTCTCGCTCGGCTATGTGTTGAATATCGGGCTCGCCTGGTGGCTGTTCGGCGAAGTGCCGAATGCACAGCGGGTCGTCGGCGTCGGCGTCATCATAGTGGGCGTCGTGCTCGTGGCCCGTTCCTGATGAGAGGTTACGCAACCTGATGAAGAAGATATTGCCCTTCACGCGTCCGGCGATCGACGAGGAAACGATCCAGTCCGTCGTCGAGGTGTTGCGCTCCGGGTGGCTCGCCACCGGCCCGAAAGTCGCGGCTCTCGAAGCCGCGCTATCGAGTTACCTCGGCGGGCGGCCCGTGCGCACGCAGACTTCCGCGACCGCCGGACTCGAGCTGGCGCTCCTCGCCTGCGGGATCGGCAAGGACGACGAGGTCATCACGCCCGCCTTGAGCTTCGTCGCTACCGCGAACGTCATCGTTCGGGTCGGGGCGCGGCCGGTTTTCGTGGACGTGGGCCTCGATTCGCGCAACCTCGATCTGGACCAGGTCGAGGCGGCCATCACGCCGCGCAAGAAGGCCATCATGCCGGTGCTCTTCGCGGGTCTGCCGGTGGATATGGACCGGCTCTATGCCATCGCCAACAAGCATGGGTTGCGTGTCATCGAAGATGCGGCCCATGCCATCGGCTCGGCTCATCGCGGGCGGCGCATCGGCAGCTTCGGCGATCTCGTCTGCTTCAGCTTCCACCCCAACAAGAACATCACCACAATCGAGGGCGGCGCGATCTCGGGCGGCTCGCCCGATGAGCTCAAGACAATCGAGCTGCAGCGGTGGCACGGCCAGGTGAAATCCGGTGTCGAGGGGTTCGACACCTTGATCGCCGGCGGCAAGTCGAATCTCTCCGACGTGGCGGCGGCCGTGGGTCTGGGCCAATTACGGCACCTCGAGGAATTCAACAGCCGCCGGCGCCAGCTGGTGGCGCGCTATTTCGAGCTCTGGAGCGACAGCCCGCCGGTGCGGTTGCCGGAACGGGGCGACGACGGGCACAGCTGGCACGTGTTTACGCCGTTGCTGCCGCTCGACCGGTTGCGTGTCTCGCGCCCGCAGTTCATCGAAGCGATGAAGGAGCAGGGCATCGGTGTCGGCGTGCACTATCCCGCAATTCATCTCTTTACTGCCTACCGGGCGTTGGGTTACCGCGAGGGGCAATTCCCCAATGCGGAGCGGGTTGGCCGCGAGACGGTCACGCTGCCATTGTTTCCTGCGATGGAAATGTCCGATGTCGATCGTGTGGTGGAGACGGTGACGCGGATCGTGCGGGGAGCGCAGCAATGAACGCGACCCTCTCGATCGTCATTCCCGTCTACAACGAGGAAGCGGGACTGCAGCACCTCTACGATCGGCTTTATCCGGCACTCGATCAGCTGCGGCGGCGTTATGAAGTGCTCTTTGTGGACGACGGCAGCACCGACCGCTCCGTCGCGCTGCTGCGCGAGCAGTTCCAGCGGCGACCGGATTCGACGCGTGTCATCGTGTTGGCCCGCAACGCGGGTCAGCACATGGCCATTTTGGCCGGTTTCGCGCAATCGCGTGGCGACTACGTCATCACCCTCGACGCCGACCTGCAGAACCCGCCGGAGGAGATCGCCAAGATCGTGGCTTCGATGGATGATGGTGCGGATTACGTCGGCACCGTCCGGGCGCGACGTCACGATGTGTACTGGCGCAAGGCTGCCTCGCGTTTGATGAATCGCGTCCGTGAGCGCACGACACAGATTCGCATCAGCGATCAAGGCTGCATGCTGCGCGGGTATCACCGCAACATCGTGGATGCCATCAACCGCTGCCTCGAAGTGAGCACGTTCGTGCCCGCGCTCGGCTATACGTTCGCGCGGTACCCGGTGGAGATCGAAGTCGAGCATGCGGAGCGCAAGGCGGGGCAGTCGAAATATTCGCTGTATCGCCTGATCCGGCTCAACTTCGATCTGATGACCGGCTTTTCCGTCGCGCCGCTGCAGTTCTTCACCATGGCCGGAACGGCCCTGGCCCTTCTGTCGCTCTTGGGGGTGCTCGGGTTGGCGATACGCCGCCTCATCGTCGGTCCGGAGGCGGAGGGCGTGTTCACCCTGTTCGGTATCGCCTTCTTCCTGATCGGCGTGCTGCTGATCGGGCTCGGAGTAGTGGGCGAGTATGTCGGCCGCATCTACGAGCAGGTGCGCCAGCGGCCGCGCTATACGATAGCCGCGGTGCTGGAAGAGGACGAATCTACGCAGGCGCAGCCGCAACAGCAGCGGAGTGAGCGCTACGTGGGAGGGGCAGAATGAGTGCCGCACGCGCTGTCGTGTTTGCTTATCACGATGTCGGCGTTCGGTGCCTCAAAGCGCTCCTGTCGGCAGGAGTCGAGGTGCCACTCGTGGTCACCACCAAGGACGATCCGAACGAGACGCAGTGGTTTGCGAGCGCTGCCGTCACGGCGGCGGAATACGATCTGCCGCTCATTACACCAGCCGACGTGAATACGCCGGAGATCGAGCGCACCGTCGCGGAGCTGCGGCCGGATTTCGTGTTTTCGTTTTATTTCCGCTCGATGATCGGGGCGCCGTTGCTGCATGCCGCCCGGCTGGGCGCGCTGAACATCCACGGCTCTCTGCTGCCCGGGTATCGGGGCCGCGCACCGGTCAATTGGGCGATTCTGCACGGGGAGCGGGAGACCGGCGCAACGCTGCATTACATGACCGAGCGGGCCGATGCGGGCGATATCGTCGATCAACTCGCCGTTCCCATCCTCGAGGATGACGAAGCTCGCGATGTCTTCGGCAAGGTGACGCTGGCCGCGGAAATCATTCTGGCGCGTTCGCTGCCCGGCCTGATCAACGGCACGGCGCCCAGGCTGCCGCAGCGGCTGGAGGCCGGGAAGTACTTCGGCAGGCGCCGGCCCGAAGATGGCCGGATCGACTGGACGCGCCCGGCGAGGGATATCCATAACCTGGTGCGCGCGGTGGCGCCCCCTTTTCCAGGCGCGTTCGCGGAGGTAGAGGGCCAGCGCTGGTTGATCCACAAGACCCGGGTTGCGCCCCATACCATCGAGCCGTCCGAGCGCGCGCGGCTCTTCGGTGCCAACGGGCGCTGTTATGTTGCCTGCCGTGAAGGCGGGGTGCTGGAGGTTCTCGCGGCGGCTACGGCCGCGGGTCCATTGGACCTGCCGGCGCTCGCGCGCGATCTGCAGAAGCACCCGGTGTCGTTGAGTTGACCCCCACCATAGCCCTCAAGATCGACGTCGATACCTATCGGGGCACTCGCGAAGGTGTCCCGCGACTGGCACAGGTGCTGGCGCAGGTCGACGCACGCGCAACTTTTCTGTTCAGTGTCGGTCCCGATCACACCGGGCGCGCCATCAAGCGCGTCTTCCGGCCGGGCTTCATGGGCAAGGTGAAGCGGACTTCGGTAGTGGCGCATTACGGCATCAAGACTCTGATGTACGGAGTGCTGCTGCCGGGACCGCACATCGGCAGGCGTTGCCGCGCGTTCATGCAGGAAATCGCCCGCAGCGGCTTCGAAGTGGGAGTGCATACGTACGATCACATCAAGTGGCAGGACGGTGTGGCGGGGGCGAGCGAACCCTGGACGCGTCGGGAAATCACGCTTGCGCTCGATGAGTTCACGGAAATCTTTGCTCACCGTCCGGTAGCCCACGGCGCGGCCGGGTGGCAAATAAACCCCTACGTGCCCGGTCTGGAGCAGGAGCTGGGGTTTCGTTATGCTTCGGACACGCGGGGAGTGTGTCCGTTCATGCCGGTCGTTGACGGTAGGACGGTCGCCGTGCCTCAATTACCCACGACATTGCCGACTCTCGATGAGTTGATTGGTCGCCCGGATCTCGATGGCATGGATCCGGTCGATCATCTACTCGCCCTGACCGCGGCAGACGCGGAACGTGACCATGTGTTCACGCTGCACGCTGAGTTGGAAGGCGGCGCCTATCTTGAATCGTTCGCGCGGCTGCTGCGTACCTGGCGTGCTCGTGGGGTGCATCTCACGGATCTTGCGACGTATGCCGGAACGCTGGATTTCGAAAACCTGCCCCGATGCAAGATCGTGGCGGGCAGCGTACCGGGTCGTTCGGGAATTCTCGCCACGCAGGCGCAATAAGCTCGCCGCTACGCTTCTGGGGGTCACGGTTGCCGGCTGCGTCCACTACGTACCGCACCCGCTGCCCACCGAGAGGCTGGTTGCCACTTTCTCGGGCCGCAACCTGAGCGACCCGCGGCTGCGGGCGGTGCTGGATGCACAGCTGCCTGCACGTGCCGCCGAATGGCCACGCCAGAAATGGGATCGCGCCGATCTTCTCCTTGCGATGTTGTATTTCAATGATGCCATTGCCGAGGGGCGCGCCGCCGTCAGGGTGGCCACCGCCGGGCGGCGCACCGCGCGTGAGCGGCCCAATCCCAGCATTGCTCTTCTCTCGGAGTACGCGAACCAGCACGATGGCTCGCCGCTGTGGCTGTGGGCTCTGACTCCCGATTGGCCGCTCGATGTCGGAACGAAGCGCGCGGCGCGTATCGCGGTCGCCGACCTGACAGCGCAGCAGGCGCGCTACGACTTCGTGGAAGTGGCCTGGAAGGAGCGCATCGCCTTACGCCGCGCTGTCGTTGACCTGTTGATGACTGAGAGGGAGGTTACCTTGCTCGAGACGGTGCATGCCGATCGCGAGGCGCAGCTTGACATGGCTCGCCGTCGGCTCGAGGAGGGTGCCGCCGCTCGCGGGGACCTCGACCGCCTGGTCGGCGACGCGGTGGCGGACGAGCAGCGTCTTCACGATGTCCGGCGGCGTGTCAGCGCGGCGCGAAGCGCACTGGCGGCCACGATCGGGGTGCCCGTTGCTGCAGTCGATTCGATTCAGCTCACCTGGGACCGGCTCGACGATCCGCGTGATGTCGATCAGACGCTTGTGCAGCGCTGGCGCGAAGAGGCGCTGCTCGCGCGTGCCGACGTACACAGTGCTGTAGTAGGGTACAGCGTTGCCGAAGAGGCGCTTCGTCTGGAAGTCGCGAAACAATACCCTGAGGTCCATATCGGTCCGGCCTACACGTGGGATCACGGCGTGCACCGGTTGCAGTTCAATCTCTCTATGGCGCTGCCCATCCTCAACCAGAACGCTGGCGCCATTGGTGAGGCCGAAGCCCGGCGGGAGCAGGCGGGCGCCAGGCTCGAGGGGATGGTCGCCACGGCCTACCAGGAGATCGACGAGGCAATCCGGCAGTGGCAGCTGGCGCTGGCGCGAGTGGCCGAGGCTCGCGGCCCGGTCTATGAGGCTGCCCAACACATCTACGCCGAAGTCGAGCGGGGATTCGAGGCCGGGAGTAACGATCGCACGGAGCTCGTCGCCGCACGAGTGGCGCGCGCGCTCGCCGAGTTGCAAATATTGGATGCGGTGCGCACGGCGCAGGAAGCTCTTACGGTTCTCGAGGACACCATGCGCCGCCCGCTCGAAGGACCCGAGGTCGATGTTGCCGCAACGTTAGTATCGCCGCCGGAGACGGCACGATGAAACCAATCTGGGTGCTTGCCGCGGCATTCGCGCTGATTACGACATTCGCCCGTGGGCTGGCCACCGCTGCGGCAAGCTCGGCAGGTGTGGCGGACGAGGCCGAAGGCGTTGGTGAGAAAAAAGGGCCGAGACCCGTTACGTTGGATGTTGCCGGGCAGGCGCGCTTCGGCATCTCCATCACCCTGCTTAAGGCGGCTGCCGCACCCGCTGCAAGCGCGACCACCGCTCGCGTGCTGGACCCGGGCTCCCTTCTTCAGTTGGACAGTGAGCTCGCGGCCGCCTCCTCGAGTCTGGCCGCCTCCCGCGCGGAAGCCGAGCGCACGCGGAAGTTGTTCGCCGAGGACCGAACGGCCTCTGCACATGCGGTAGAGGCCGCTATCGCACAGGAGCAGGCGGATCTGCAGCGTGTCAGAAGCATCCAGCGACGGCTCGCTCTCGAGTGGGGCGCGGGAGTTGCCGACTTGTTGCCCAATCGCCTGGCCGCGCTATTGAACGACGTGGCGCACGCTCGGGCGGCGCTCATTCGCGTTGAGCTGCCGTCCGGCACACCGGTCCCCAAAACCGGTTCGACCGTCCAGGTGCGCGGCAGCGCCGATTCGGCCGCGCTCACCGGAACGGTGCTTGGGACGTTGCCGCTCGCGGACTCTCGGCTTCAGACACGGGGTGTGCTGGCTCAATTGAAAGGCGATGCCGCCAACCTTCCGATCGGACAGATGCTGGTTGCGGACGTTCCTGCGGCAGGGTCGTGGGGAGCGGCCGGTGTCGTGCTGCCACGTTCTGCTCTGCTGCGCCGGGATTCTCGAGTGTGGGCGTATGTGCAAACCGCACCGACCACCTTCCTGCGCCGGGAAGTCAGTGGTTACCGTCCGGTCCTTGCGGGCTGGTTCGTTGGCGAGGGTTTCGCTCCCGGCGATCGTGTCGTCGCCGCGGGGGCCGCGGCGTTGCTCGGAATCGAGAGCCCGGCGCCCGCGGACGCCAGCGACAACTGAACGATGCTTGCCGCGATCATTCGTTGGTCCCTGCGCTTCCCCGTTGTGGTTTGTGCGCTCGCGGGGATTCTCGTGGTGTATGGCATCCTCGTACTCACACGCTCGAAATACGATGTCTTCCCGGAATTCGTGCCGCCGCAGGCGAGCGTGCAGACGGAAGCGCCGGGACTCGTCGCGGAACAGGTGGAGCTCCTGGTCACTCTGCCGATCGAGCAGGCCATCAGCGGCGCGAGTGGCGTGGAAGCCGTGCGCTCCGAAACGATCTCGGGTCTGTCCGTCGTGACGGTCGTTTTCCACCAGAACATGGATCCGTACCGCTCGCGGCAGATCGTTGCCGAGGCTCTGGGAGAGGTCGCTGCCCGGCTGCCAGCCGGTGTGAAGACCCCTAAGCTGACTCCGCTCCTCTCCTCGACGATGGACCTGCTGAAGTTGGGGTTCGTGAGCGACAAGCTCTCTGCCATGGAGTTGCGCGATCTGGTGCAATGGACGATCCGGCCACGGTTGCTCGCGGTGCCCGGAGTCGCACGCGGAATACTATATGGAGGCGACGAGCGACAGTTGCAGGTCGAGGTCGATCCGCGCGAGCTCAACGCGCGCGATCTGGCTTTCAGTGACGTAGTGTCGGCGGTGCGGTCCGCTACGGGTGTTCGGGGCGGCGGGTTCATCGAGACGCCGAATCAACGCGTGCTCATAGAAAGCCGCGGGCAGACGCTCACTCCCGAGGCGCTCGGAGAGGCTGTGATTCCAGAGCAGAATGGCGCTCCGCTGCGGCTTCGAGACTTTGCCACGGTGACCGAGGGTGCGGCTCCGAAGTTCGGCGATACCCTGATCATGGGAAAGCCGGGCGTCATGCTCGGGCTATCCAGCCAATATGGGGCGAATACCCTCGAGGTGACTCGTGCGATCGAGGCGGAGATCACCGCTCTCAAGCCGGGACTTGCGGCACGCGGAGTGACGCTGTACGCGGGACTGCATCGGCCGGCAAACTTCATCGAGAACGCATTGGATGGCGTCCGCAAGGATGTTCTTATCGGCGCCGTTCTGATCACACTGGTGTTGTTTTTGTTTCTCCGCGACCTGCGCAGCGTCGTGGTGGCCTTCGTCTCCATTCCCCTGGCGCTCTTCTCGGCGGTGATAGTCGTGAACGCGCTGGGCTGGACGATCAACACCATGACTTTAGGCGGACTGGCCGTGGCGTTGGGCGTGGTCGTCGACGATGCGATCATCGATGTCGAGAATATCGTACGCCGGCTTCGCGGAGCCCGCGATGCGCACTCGACCGATGCGCTGCGTGAAGTGATCCATGCAGCTTCGCTGGAAGTCCGGGCTCCTGTCGTCTACGCCACGTTCGTGGTCGTCCTCGTGCTCGCCCCGATGCTCATGCTATCGGGACTGCAGGGCAGCTTCTTCGCCCCACTGGCCGCCTCGTTCATCATTGCGACCTTGGCATCTCTCATCGTGGCGTTGACGGTCACTCCCGCGGCTGCCTTTCTGCTGCTCACGCGCTCCGAGCACCATGCTGAACCGAAATGGCTGCTGCGGCTGAAGGGGATTCACGGGCGGGTTCTGCTGCGCTGGATCGGCTTTCCGCGCCGGGTCATCAGCGGTTCGTTGGGCGTGATGCTGCTCGCGGCAGCGGCGCTGCCGTTCTTCGGCGGACAACTGATGCCGCCGTTTCGGGAGGGGCATTTCGTAGTGCAGGCGGTCGCAACGCCGGGCACCTCGCTCGAGGCCATGAAAGCTGTCGGCACGCGAGTGTCGCGGGACCTGCTCGCGGTCCCCGGCATTCTCGCGGTGGAGCACACGATCGGCCGCGCGGAATCCGGCGAGGACACCTGGGAGCCAAATCGCAGCGAATTTCACATCGAGCTGCAACGCATGTCGGGCCACGCCGAAGCCCGTACACAGGCGGCTATCCGCCAGGTCATCCAGCGCTATCCGAACCTCCGGTCCGAGGTGCTGACCTTCCTGGGCGATCGATTGAGCGAATCGCTGTCGGGCGAGACGGCGCTGGTGGCAATCAACATTTTCGGTTCGGATCTCGATGAATTGGATCGCGTGGCGGACCAGGTTGCGAACGTCGTTCGCACGGTGCCCGGGGCACAGGACGTGCAGGTCAAAGCACCTTCCGGGGCGCCGTTCCTGCGGGTGGAGTTACGGTCCGAGCGTCTGCAGCAATACGGTTTCGCGGCCGCGGACGTATTGGATACGGTTGAAACGGCCTACCAGGGCGCCACGGCGGCGCAGGTTTACGACGCGAACAGGGTAATCGATCTGGTCGTGCGGCTGCCTGCGGCTCAGCGCATCGATCCGGAAGCCATAGGCGGACTGTTGGTTCGCGCCACTTCAGGTGTGACGATGCCGCTGCGCGAGCTCACAAGGATTACTTTGACGGAAGGGCGTACGAGCATCATGCATGAAGGTGCCCGGAGGCGTCAGGTGGTGACGGCGAACCCGGATACTGCCGATGTCGCGGGGTTCGTGGCAGCGGCGCAAGCCGCGATCAACCAGCGTGTCAGATTGCCCGGCACGGTATACCTGGAGTTTGCCGGAGCGGCCGAGAGCGAAGCGCAGGCGCAACGCGAGATCTTTCTGCATGCGGCGATGGCCGCTGTCGGCATCATTCTGCTGCTGTCGATCGCGTTCCGGAATGCTCGCATCGTCACACTGATTCTTGCGACGACGCCGTTTGCGTTGGTAGGCGGCGTACTCGCCGTCGCGCTGACGGGTGGAACGCTTTCGATCGGCTCCCTGGTGGGGTTCGTCACGCTGTTCGGGATTGTCGCGCGCAACGCGATTTTGCTGATCTCTCACGTGGAGCATCTCATTGCGGCGGAGGCGGCGCCCTGGTCCGTGGCGACCGTGCTGCGCGGTGCGCGTGAGCGGCTCGTGCCCATTGTGATGACCGCGCTCGTTACGGCACTGGGATTGCTGCCGCTTGCGGCCGGTAGCGGAGAGACCGGACGCGAAGTGCAGGGGCCGATGGCCCTGGTGATTCTCGGTGGCCTTGCGACTTCGACGCTCATGACCCTCCTGGTACTGCCCGTCCTGATCTGGCGATTTGGGCCGTTGGAGGGTGCGACGTCTGCGTCGCCCCGGCAGCCAGGCGGGCCACGCCGGTCCGACAGTGAGCGCGACACGCGCGTGTAGGCGGGAGCCATAGAGATTCAGGGGCGCTGGAACGAGGAGGCCTGACGCTGGAAGCGATGAGCCTGAGGCCGGGCACGAGGGTCCGCGCAACCGGCTTACAGGCGGTAACATGAGGTACCGCCTCGGTTTCCAGGGTACTCGCATGTCGCTTTATAGCTTGTCCGTCTTCAGCCTGGTTTACGTGTTGGCGGTTGCCTCGCCGGGGCCGGGTATTGCCGCCGTGGTCGCGAGAGCCTTGGGCCGCGGTGTGCGCGGGGCGCCGGCCTTCATTGCCGGCTTCGTCGTGGGCGATCTCGTTTGGCTCACGCTTGCGGCGACCGGCCTCGCCATGCTCGCGCAGGCGGCCTATACCGCGTTCGTCGTCGTGAAATTCGCAGGCGCAGCCTATCTACTGTATCTCGCTTACCGCCTGTGGACGGCGCCCGCAACACCTCTGTCCGGCACCGAGCCGCAACGCCGCGAGCGCCCCTTCCAACTCTTCATGGGCTCGCTTGCGCTGACGCTTGGGAATCCCAAGACCATGGTGTTCTTTCTGGCGGTGCTGCCGACCGTGGTCGAGTTGAAGCGCCTGACTTTGGGCGGTTTTCTCGAGATCGCGTTGGTGATCTGCTGCCTGCTTCCGGCGATTCTGGGCACGTACACGTTTTTTGCCGCCCGCGCCCGCAAGCATCTCTCCCGCCCGCAAACGGTGCGCTGGGTGCAGCGCGGGACGGGCGCGGTCATGGCTGGAGCCGCTGTTGCGGTCGCCACCCGGTGAGGCTTCGCTGACACCCTGCCGACCGGCTTCAGTTCCCCGGCCGGCAGCGGGCGTCCCCGCGAGCCCGATGCGGCCCGTCGCGAGGCGAGTCCACAATATTCGCGGGCCTGGGCCGTCTACCTGAGTAGATGGACGCCGCGCTCAGTGACGCCTTGACGAGTTCCGCTCAGGATCGGGAGATCTCCGCAACGGTGCGGCATGAGCGTGGACGGCTGCTGGCCTTCATCCGCAGGCGGGTGTTGGACGCGGCCGAAGCCGAGGACGTTCTTCAGGAGGCGCTTTATGAGCTCGTCGCAGCTCACAGGCTCATGCAACCGGTGGAGCAGGCGGGCGCATGGCTGATGCGTGTGGCGCGCAATCGGATCATCGACCGCTTCCGGAAGAAGAAGCCGGAGCTGTTGGCGGATCAAGCGGTCGAATTCCGGGAGGACGACGACGGCGGCGGGCTCGAGGATCTGTTGCCTTCCCCGGATGACGGTCCGGATGCGGTCGCGATCCGCGATCTGATGCTCGAGAGGATCGAGGCGGCTCTGAATGAGTTGCCGCGCGAGCAGCGCGACGTGTTCATCGCGCAGGAGCTCGAGGGCGCGAGCTTCAAGGAGCTCGCCGCAAGGTGGAATGTGAGCGTGAGCGCGCTGCTGTCACGCAAGCGCTACGCGGTTTTGTATCTCAGACAGCGGCTGCAGGCCGCTTATGACGAGTGGCTCGCGGATTGAAGGCGGTCCCGGCGAGGCCGGGCAGCAACCGCGGGATTCGAAGTATTTGCCTAAGGGGAGAGCATCGTGAGAGGTCGTTGGGTGTTTAAAGGAGCCGCGTTCCTCGGGATCGCGCTCGCCGTGGTGGCTTTGTTGAGCTTCGTGGTCATGAGCCTGTGGAACCAGCTCGTTCCGAGCTTGTTCAGCGGCCCGAGCGTGAGCTT
>JAQGOC010000326.1 GCA_028293805.1 Gammaproteobacteria bacterium | reverse complement strand
GACAAGTACAACGCCGACCTGGGCCAGTATCCCGACACTCTCGCCGCACTCGTGGAGAAGCGCTATGTGCGATCGCTGCCTGCGGACCCCTACACCCAGCTCGCCGACACCTGGATTCTAGTGCCCTCGGAAGATCCCGACCATGCCGGCATACGTGACGTGCATAGCGGCGCCGCCGAAGAGTCAGCGGATGGAAAGCCGGTCAACACCTGGTAGTCGCATGCATGCGCGCCACGGCTCTCAGGCCGGATTTACGTACATCGGGCTCCTCTTCGCCGTCGTCATCATGGGGTTGATGCTCACCCTGATAAGCCGCGTCTGGTCAGTCACCGCGCAGCGCGAGCGCGAGACTGAGCTTCTCTTCGCGGGAGACGCGATCCGCATGGGGATCGCAGGTTATTTCGCAAACGGTCACCAATACCCGCCGTCCCTGCAGGTGCTCCTCGCGGATGACCGGTCGCCGGTGCCCCAACGGTATCTGCGGCGCCTGTATGTCGATCCGATGACGCGTGATGCCGACTGGACCCTCATCTATGCGCCGGATGGGGTCGGCATCATGGGAGTTGCCAGCAGCTCGAAGTTGGCGCCCATCAAGCTCAAGAACTTCCCGCCGGCGGATGCAGGATTCGAAGATAGCGACTGCTATTGCACCTGGCAGTTCGTCTACGTTCCGCGGCGATTCGCATACAAGAAAGCCGCCTCTACTCCCTAACCGGGCGCCCGTCCTACCCACAAACCCTACTGTTGGGTATACCCGATCGGCCCATTAGGGCATCCGCAGTCCCACCGATGGTTTCGCGCAAGCCGTGCAAGCACTCTTCATCCGGCGAAGAACCAAGTAACAGAACGTAATCGGGGAAGGTCGCCGCCTACGCGAGCCGCGCAGGGTGCCTGCCAATCGGGTGCTCGTTCCGGCCGACGTGTGCGGTACACCGGGAAGGGACGTTGCACCACGTCATCGAATATCGAAGCGAGCCGCGGGAAGGCCTTGCGCACCCGCCGACTAACGAGCTTGTAAACGGCGCGATCCGCGCCGTCGGATCACGACGGAGGCTTTATGTTTAGCACACGCTTGTATCGGTGCGGCTTGGCGACGTTGCTGCTGTGCGCGCTGGCGCTGCCTGCCGCGGCTCAGTCGTTCAGGGTGCAATGCCCCTCGACAACGACCCTGCATCCCACGGACGTGACGGCCAACTACACGGGGCCGACTATAGTTCCGAAGACCCTCACCCGGGTAGACGGGTCGACGTACACCGTCAACTATACCGACAACGGGGGCGGCATCAAGTGCCAGCAGATCTCAGGCGGCGACGGCTTCGCGACGATGGCCGATGGCACGCCGTTGTACCTGTTCGGCTTCGGCCCGCTCTCCGGCATGGCCGATCAGGTGAGCGGCCTGCCGGGCACCCAGCCTGCGCACGTGTTCAATCAGTCCAACCTGCTCGGCAGCACGGTCATTCCGGACGTGTTCATCGGCGCCCCGACGCCGACGGGCTACACGTTCAACGGCGCGGTCGGCCTGGTCCCCGACGTGGAGGCTAACAATGGAACCGGTACCGCGGGCGCTCCGCTCAGCGGCCACGTCGACCCGCGGCTGATCATGGATGTGGGTGTCATGAATGCCAATATGCCGGCGCCCCTGATGGCGATCGACGAAGACGACGAGTTCTTCCAGACGCTGACGAACGTCGGCCAGGTGAAGCGCCCCGCCCTGTTCGAGCAGCACACGGAGCACTTCCACGGCTACCCGAAGGCCGCGACGTTTTACGACGGTGTGCCGGATGCCTCGGTCGCGATCAACATAGGCGGCAGCTTCAGCTACTACTATCTGGCGCCGGATGCCGGAACCTACTTCTGGCACTGTCACATCTCGCCGCCCGAGCACCTGCAGATGGGCATGGTCGGCCAGCTCTTCGTGCGCCCCCGCCAGAACCGGGTTCCCCTCGGCCACGAGCTCTACTCGTCACTGATGCTGCAACAGGGGGACCTGCGCACCAGGTGCGGCACCGATTTCGAGTGCTCGTCGCCCCTGCCGCCCGTAAACCACGTGCAGCAAACGATCAATACCCGCGTGACAGACACGAAAACCAACACGTCGACGCAGCCGCAGATGTACGCCTACAACGACGGTGATGGCACGACTGCCTATGACGTCGAATATCCGATCCAGATCCACGGCTTCGACCCTAATTTCCATTTCGTCGGCATGACCTTCAACCCCGAATCGTTCTCCGATATAAAGGACAAGTACTTCCTGCTGAACGGCCGCAGCTATCCCGATACCGTGCAGCCGGGATCGATGACGACCCAGTCGACCGACGGCACGATGCACTCCTCCCAGCCACTGCCGACCATCATCAATATCCCTGTTGGCGGCAAGGCGCTACTGCGCATTGCGGATCTGGACGTGACCGAATACCAGACGCTGGCCTCGCTCGGTATTGCGATGCGCGTCGTCGGTCTCAACGCCCGGCTGCTGCGCGAACTGGCCGGCAACGACATGACGTACCGGACGAATTCCATCACGCTCGCGGGCGGGGAGTCTCTCGATGTGATCCTGGACGCGACCGGTCTCGCTGCGGGGCAGAAGTTCTATCTGTACACGCCGAATCTCGATCACCTGGCCAATGATGCCGAGAACTTCGGCGGCCTGATGACCGAGATCAACATCTGTCCAGCGAACCTTCCCAATATCGATCCGCAGACGAAGCTCTGTGCGAAGAAGATCATTTAGGAGAGCTGCGATGCGCGTCACCAAGACTAACAACATGGCCCGGCAGCTGCGGATCGCGACGACGGCCGCCGCAGCCTCGCTGCTCGCCGCAGCTGCCCATGCGGCGGCACCCGGCATCACGGGGACCTCCTTCCACCTCGACGCGCAGGCCGCGTACATCACGCAGCCTGACGGCGCGAGCATCTACTCCTGGGGTTATGGCTGCGCTTCTCCACCCGGCGGCTATGCGCCAACCGCTGTTGCCGGTGCGACGTGCCCGGACATGCAGCTTCCCGGTCCCACTCTGATCGTGAATCAGGGCGCCACCGTGACGGTGACACTGACCAACAGTCTGCCGGCTCAGGCTGGCCGCACCTCGATGCTATTCCCCGGCTTCGAGGTTACGGCCTCCGGGGGTGTCGATGGCCTGCTTACCAAGGAAGCTCAGACCGCAGGTACGGTCACCTATACGTTCAAGGCCGATAGCCCCGGGACGCACTCGTACTACAGCGGCACGCAGTCGGACCTTCAGGTCGAGATGGGTCTTTACGGTGCGATCATCGTCGTGCCGACCCTGTCCGGGAGAGTTGCCACGGCTTGCAGCAACAGTAGCAATGACCGCGCGCGCGCACATGATTTCGGCACTGGCGTTGAGCAGGATTTCCGCCTTGCGAGTGCGGCTTACGACCATGCCGCCACTTGTTACGACCGGGAGTACCTCTTCCAGCTCTCCGAGATCGATCCGAAGATTCACCTCGCCGCGGAGGCGATTGCGACCTGCACGACCGCCGGTAACGGCGGAGCTTCCTGCCCGGCCAACATGAACTCGGTGGCGACCGAGCAGTACCACCCGGTCTACTTCCTGGTGAACGGCCGCTCGATGCCGGATGACATGGATCCGAACTACGCCTCGCAGTACCCGCATCAGCCCTACAACGGGAACCCGCACATGCACCCTGGGGAAACGACGCTGCTGCGCATCATCGGACAAGGCCGTTGGCAGCATCCCCTGCACGAGCATGGCAACCATGTGCGACTTCTCGCCCGCGACGGCAATCTGCTGCTGGCGCCGAATGTCCTGGAGGGTGAATCAGAGCCGCGCCTCGCCGGTCCGCTGCTGTTCACGACGACGACCACGCCCGGACAGGCGATGGACGGCATCTTCTACTGGACCGGCAGGGGTCTCAACTGGGACGTGTTCGGCCACGGCTACGTGGGGGACCCGAGCGTCTGCCATCCGGACGCCAACGGCTACTACACCGAGGACCCGACCGCACAGAACTACTACGAGTGGTGTGGTGATCACAACAAGCCGCTCGAGGCTCATCCATTCGGCAACGTCGGTAACGGCGGTCCGATGACGTTGCCGGACCCGAACATCGTAGCGAATGGCGCCTGGTACGGCGGTAGCCCCTACCTGGGCGGCGAGGCCACGACGCGCGCCGTTGGCACCACGCCGATTCCGCCTTCCGGAACCATCGCCAATGACCCGGGCGGCGAGGCCGGCTTCGCTTTCATGTGGCACTCGCACAATGAGCGCGAGATCACGACCAACAACATCTTCCCCGGCGGAATGATGATGATGATGCTCGTCGACCCCCGTGCCTATTTGATCGACGAATCCAAATAGGTCAGGAGAAGAAAAATGCGATCGAATGACCTTACGGCGATCCTGCGCAAGTCCGGGCTCGCTGCCACGGTTTTCCTGATGGGGTACGGGATAGCCGTTGCGCAGACCAGTGCAACGGTCTCTCTGACCGCCGCGCCAGCCAATGCCGAGCTCGCCGATGGGCAAGTCCCGATGTGGGGATACACCTGCGGCACCGGTGCCGCGAAGCCGACCGGCGGCGCCAGCTGCGCTGCGTTGAATCCCAATGCCGGTGGCAACTGGTCGCCCGTTGTCATCACGGTACCTTACAGCGCTCTGGGCACGAGCCTGCAGATCAGCCTCACCAACGGGCTGACGTTCAACACTGGCGGTACGCCGGCAGCGAACACGTTGCCGACTTCGCTCGTGATCGTCGGCCAGCTCGGCGGCGGACTGGGTGCTCCACCGACGACCACCGCCAGCCCGACACACGACCCGAAGGGCGCGACCTGGCCGGCGTCGGGTCCGGCAACGGGCTCGAGCTGCGTACCCAACCCCTTACCCGGCAACGATCCGGCGAGCACAGGCACCTTCTGTCCGCCGGGTCAGCTTCCGCGTGTGCAATCATTCGCGGCGGAAGTCGCGCCAGGTTCGACGGTCGCGCTGCCCGCCTGGAACAACCTGAATCCGGGCACCTATCTGATCGAATCGGGAACGCATCCGTCGATCCAGGGTCCGATGGGCCTGTACGGCGTGCTGGTGGTCACCGCGCCGGGCCAAGCCTATGCGGGCGTTACGTATGACGCCGATGCCACCCTGCTGTTCAGCGAGATCGATCCTGTACAGAACCGGGCCGTGGCGACGGCCGTGGAGACTGCGGGCTTCGCAGAAACCAATGTCTGGAGCGGACTTGCCGGCAAGTGCGGCGATCCCGCCGCCCCGGTTGGCGTGGTGGACACCTGCTATCCGCCCACCGTCAACTACGATCCGCGCTACTACCTGATCAATGGCGTCTCCTTCGATCGCAGTAATCCGGCTGGTTCGTCGACTCCGCTGCTGGCCCCCACGACTGTCGGCGGCACCGTGGCGGCCACCACCGGCCAGGTGCTGCTGCGCCTGGTCAACGCGGGCTTGCGCATGCACGTTCCGGCCGTCGTCGGGCGCAATCTCACTCTGTATGCGGAAGACGGCAATCTCCTGCCTGGCGTGCCCAAGGTGCAGAGCGATGTGTTCATGTCCGCGGGCAAGACCTACGACGTCGGCATCAAACCGGCTACGTCCGGCGGTAACTACAACGCGGCAACGTACGCCGTCTATGATCGCCAGTTGAGCCTGTCGACCAACAACCAGCGCGACGGCGGCATGTTGGCCTATCTGAATATCGCGGGCGCAACTACGGGCGCCGGCACCGCTGCTTCCGCCTCATCCGTCACCGTCAATCCTGACAGCTATTTCCTCGTTGCCGGCAACGTGCTGAGCGTTTCCAATCCGGCAAAGGGCCTCATCGCGAATGACGTCGGCGTGTACGGCGTGACGGTGCTTGCGGGACCGAGCGGCACGGGTAGCACCCTGACGCTCAACGCGGATGGCACGTTCAGCTACACGCCCGGCACCGGCGTGACCTCGGATTCCTTCACGTATTGCGCGAATGGCACCGTCGCAAGCGCGGCCTGCTCCTCCGGCAAGAGCGCGACCGTGACGCTCGCGGCTTGCACGGGCACTTGCCTAGGCGGCGCACCGGCCGGGGTGGCCGACAACTACACCAGCAATATCGCAACGCGGCTGCAGGTCGGCTCGCCGGGCGTGTTGCAGAACGATACGGATCCCAGCGGCCTCGCGCTGTCGGTCGATCTCGCGAGCGTTCAGCCCGGCGCGGGCTTCACCTCGCTGACGGTCAATCCCGATGGTTCGTTCGCGGCCTCCGTTGCGAGCGCCGGTACCTATACGTTTACATACCAGGCCAAGAATACTCACGGCACGCCAAGTGGCACCGTCACCGCGACGCTGAACTTCCTCCCGGCCAGCAACCTGGGCGTGACGGTCGTGGACGCGAAGAATCGAAAAGCGATTACCGACTACCGCTGGATCATCGAAGAAGACCGCACGTTCTGGTCCGACCCGAAGTGCCAGATCAACTCGACCGATCCCAGCCTGCGACCCGCTACCTGCCCGCCGCTGCCGGTGCAGAGTCTCGGCTACAACTTCCACACGGCGAGCATGCCGGTGGTGGCAGCCGGCTGCGTCGGTCCAGTCTCGTGCGAACAGGGTCAGACCATCAACGGTGTGACGCCGGTCGCCTGCGACGTCGGCGACGGGCAGTGTCGTACGAGCACGGATCAGAAGGTTGCGGTGACGCCGGATCAGGTGCACCTCGATCCGAACAAGCGTTATTACATCTCCGTCATGGCGGGTGACGGCGTCAACCCGGTCATCAGTGGCGCGGGCGGTTCGCCCGACGGGGTGCGAAAGTTCGATATTGCGAAGGACTGCGGCCCTTATGATGCGGCCGATGTGCATTGGATTCCAGGCGGACCGGCGGGCGGCTATCCGGACGGCACCTTCGGCTGCGGCCACATGATGGGCGGCGCCCAGATCTCGCAGGCTCAAGTCACGGCGGGTGTCAGCGCCGGTATCAACATAGTGCTACAGGAGACGCCCGTGCCGACCGCAAAGGCCACGGCGTTCGTCTTCGAGGACGACAATCCGTTGAATGGCGAAAACGACGCGGGCGGTGGCGTCGACATCATTGCGCCGAACGAGCCCGGCCTCGGCGGCTTCGAAATCAAGTTGTTCGACCAGGCGGGCGGCCTGGGTGACAACACGGGCCAGATCACGTACGACATGTTCAACCAGCCGGTTTCCAATGCTCTGGCCGGGAGGATCGATCCCGTCTCGGGTCTCGATTCGTGCCCAATCACGAAGCGCACCGACGGTCTCCTCGGCATGATCCCGACCTGTCCGACGTTCGAATCAGACGGTAAGACCATGTCGCCGCTCGCCGGTCAGGTTGTGATCGAAAACCTGTATCCCGGGCTCTACGAGATTCAGGCCTATCCCGCCGCAGACCGCATCGCGCGGGGCGAGGAGTGGCTGCAGACGAACACACTCGACGGTGGCAAGCCGCACGAGCTGTTCATCAAGAACGACGAGCCCGCCTACTTCCAGGAGTTCGGACCCGGCA
>JAQGOC010000323.1 GCA_028293805.1 Gammaproteobacteria bacterium | reverse complement strand
CATGGACCAGATCTGCAGCCACATGGCACGCCTGCGTAACCGCACTCGGGGCCGCCTAACCTGTCCCGTCGTCATACGCATGCCCCACGGCGGCGGCATTCATGCCCCGGAACACCATTCCGAAAGTCTCGAGGCACTGTTCGCGCATCACGCCGGCCTGAGAGTGGTCTGCCCATCCTCTCCCGCACGTGCCTACGGGCTGTTGCTCGCGGCGATTCGCGATCCCGATCCTGTCATCTTCCTCGAGCCCGCGCGTTTGTACCGTGTCGTCAAGCAGGAAGTGGCCGACGACGGCCGGGCGCTCCCGCTCGATGTCTGTTACCGGTTGCGCGCAGGATCCGACGTCACGATCGTCACCTGGGGCGCGATGGTGTCCGACACACTGCGAGCCGCGGAGAAGTTGGAAAGTGAGGGAGTGAGCTGCGAAGTGCTCGATCTCGCCACGCTCTCGCCGATCGATCACGACACGATTCTCGACTCTGTCGCGAAGACCGGCCGTCTCGTGATCGTGCACGAGGCGCCCCGCAACTGCGGCATCGGCGCGGAAATCGCCGCCACGGTGGCGGAGCGCGGCCTTTTTGACCTGCATGCGCCTATCCGCCGCGTGACCGGCTACGACACGATCATGCCCCTGTCGCGGCTCGAGAAAGACTACATCCCGAGCGCCGCACGCATCGCTGACGCCGTGCACGAAACACTTGCGGAATGATTCCACACCGCCGCCGTTCACCGGAGCGCAGATGACGACCTTCAATCTCCCGGACCTCGGCGAAGGCCTCGCCGCGGCGGAAATCGTCCGTTGGCACGTCAATGTCGGTGACGAGGTCACCGTGGACCAGCCGATGCTGGCCGTCGAAACCGCAAAGGCCGTCGTCGAAGTGCCCGCTCCCTTCTCCGGAATCGTCAAGAGATTGCACGGACAGCCGGGCGATGTGATCGCAACCGGTGCGCCCCTGATTGAATTCGACCTCCGCCAAGCCGCAGCGCCCGCTCACCAGTGCGCAGCGTCGGGGGTAAATCCGACTTCGGCATTGCAAACAGGCACTCGGGCAGCGGCTCACTCCGACGCCGCAAGCGACTCGGGCACCGTGGTGGGCAGCATGCCCACGAGCGACCACGAGTTGATCGAAACAGCTCATGCAGGGGGCAACTCCGCCGGCAACGGCATGGGCAACGTCCCGACCGGCGAGCGCTTGCGCGCCGCACCGGCCGCTCGAGCCCTCGCGAAGAAACTGGCAGTCGACCTGACTGGACTGCGCGGATCTGGCCGCGCCGGCGTAATAGTGGTGGAGGACGTCATCGCGCGTGCCACCGCAGCCGCACGCCCAGAGCTGGCGAATCCTCGTCCACCCTCACAGCCGGTGCCCGCGAACTCTCCGCCAACCTTCACTGGCGGCGAGAAGCTGCGCGGGCTGCGTCGCGCGATGGCGCAGAGCATGGGCCTCGCTCGCGACAATGTCGCCAAGTGCACGCTGTTTGATGATGCGGATCTGCATCTCTGGCGCAAGGGCGAGGACTCCACCATGCGTCTTCTGCGCGCCATCGCAGCCGGCTGCAAAGCAGAGCCCGCACTCAACGCCTGGTTCGACGGCGCCTCCCAAACCCGCCGCCTGTTGACTCAAGTGGACATCGGCATGGCCGTGGACACGCCTGACGGCCTCATCGTCCCCGTCATCCGCGACGTCGGTAACCGCACGGCTGCCGAGCTGCGCGAGGAGATCGATCGTTTGAAGCGCACTGCACGCGATCGGACGGTCACGCCGGAAGACCTCCGCGACGTCAGCTTCATGCTTTCCAACTTCGGCATGATCGCTGGCCGGTACGCGACTCCGGTCGTCGTGCCCCCGACGGTCGCCATTATGGGTTCAGGACGCCTGAGCCGCGATGTCGTCGCGGTAAATGAGCGCATCGAAGCGCATCTGCGGATGCCGCTCTCGCTTACTTTCGATCACCGGTGCGTCACGGGTGGCGAAGCGGCACGATTCCTCGCCGCCGTCCTGCGTGATCTTGAAAAGGATAATTGAGCATGCACGCGCAAGTTGCTCCCGATGACAATCGTCTGCTGCGCAGCATTCCCGCTGCGCGCGTAGCGCTGATCGAGCGCATCGCCCATGCGGTCTCTGCGGACGGCAAGCGAGGACGCGAAGGCCGCAGCCTCATGGAGCTGCAACGGCGGTTCCTCAGAGCCTATTTCCGGGGGGTCGGCGAAGAGGATCTCGGCGAGCGGGCGCCCGCTCTCCTGGCCCGCGCGGGGCTCAATCACTTCGAGTTCGGCGCGAAGCGGGCCCCCGGCCAATCGCTGGTGCGCGTCTTCAATCCGGACCCGCAACGCGATGGGTTCGAATCCCCGCATACGCTCGTGATGACCGTGACGGACGACATGCCGTTCCTCGTCGACTCGCTCGGCATTGTGTTCAGCAGGGCCGAGCTCGCGGTGCACCTGATCGTGCATCCCGTCCTGGAAATCCGGCGCGACGGCCGCGGCCGCACCGTCGAGATGGGCGCCAACGGAACCCATGCCGCCCACGCAGAATCGTGGCAGCTCTACGAGATCGACCGGCAGACGGATCCCGCGCAGATCGAGAAGATCCAGCGCGACATCGAAGCCACGCTGGGCGATGTTCGCGCCGCCGTCGCCGATTGGGCGCCGATGCGTGAGCAGGTGCGCGAGCTCGTCGCCTCTTTGGAGAACGCTCCGCCGCCGCTGCCTGCCGACGAAGTGACCGAGGCAAGGCATCTGCTCAGCTGGATGGAAAGCCGGCACTTCGTGTTCCTCGGCTACCGCCACTACCATCTGGAGCGGGGCGCTCAGGAAGATCGGCTCGTACCGGACCCCCGCACCGGCCGCGGAATCCTGCGCAACGGCAAACGCAGCCACAAAGCATCCGACGTCACCGTATTGCGCGGAGATATCCGCGCCCGCGCGCGCGAGCCGGAGCTGTTGATTCTCACGAAGGCCAACTCGACCTCCACCGTGCATCGCGGCGAGTATCTGGACTATATCGGCGTCAAGACATTCGACGCGCGCGGCCGAGTCTCCGGAGAGCACCGCTTCCTCGGCCTATGGACGTCCACGGCTTATCACGGCAGTCCGCGGGACATCCCCGTCCTGCGCCGCAAGGTCGATCGCGTCGTGCAGTATTTCGGTCTCGATCCGCAGAGCCACGACGGCAAAGCCGTGTTGAATGTGCTCGAAACCTATCCTCGCGACGAACTGTTCCAGGCGGGAGTCGACGACCTCATCCGCATCGCGCGCAGCGTCGTGAATCTCTACGAGCGCCGCACCGTGCGCCTGCTCGCGCGCCGTGATCCCTATCATCGCTTCTATTCCTGTCTCGTGTATGTGCCCCGCGACCGCTACAACACCGACGTAAGACAGCGCATCGAGCAGATCGTACTCGCAGGCTTTGAGGGCAGGTCGGTGGAGAGCTACGTGCAGATCTCCGGATCGAACCACGCTCGCGTGCATGTCGTCGTGCGAACCGACCCGCAGCAGCGGCGCAAGGTCGATCTCGCCGCCATCGAGAGCGCGATTGCGGAGGCCGCACTGACCTGGACGGACCGGCTGCGCGAGGTGCTCGCCGAGCGCCGGGGCGAGGCGGCGGGCAACGAGCTGGCGACCCGTTATCGGCGTGCATTTCCGATGGCTTACGAGGAGGACATGACCCCGCGCGATGCGCTCGAGGATCTCGCGGACCTCGAGGCCTTGCGCGAACAGCCGCAGGCGATGCGCCTCAATTTGCATCGGCCGGCGCAGCAGAGAGCCGAGCGGGTGCACCTGAAGATCGTGAAGCTCGGCGACCCCGTGCCGATCTCCGACCTGCTGCCCATGCTCGAGAACTTCGGCCTGCGGGTCATCTCCGAGCGACCCTACGAGCTGACCTGGCCCGAAGGCGGTGCCGCGTGGATCCAGGACTTCGAGCTCGAGCACCGCGAGCATCTGGAGCTCGACGACGCCAACCTGGAGAACAACTTCAAGGAGGCTTTCGCCGCGACGTGGAGCGGCGAAGTCGAGAACGACGGCTTCAACCGTCTGCTGCTCGGTGCCGGGCTCAATGCGCGCGAAATCATCGTGTTGCGCGCGTATTGCCGCTACCTCCTGCAAACCGGCGTGCCCTTCAGTCAGGCGTACATGGAGCGCACGCTCGCTGCGAATACCGACATCACCCGCAATCTCGTGCGGCTGTTCGAGACTCGCTTTGATCCGGCCCTGGTCAAAGGCGCCGCAAAAGGCGGAGATCGCACTGCAGAGAAGTTGGTGGCGCAGATCCGTACCGGGCTCGACGGTGTCGCAAGTCTCGACGAAGACCGCATCCTGCGCGCCTATCTGACGCTGGTGCAGGCCACGCTACGAACCAACTTCTACCAGCCTGACGCCGCCGGCAAGCCCAAGAGCTACGTCTCCTTCAAGCTCGATCCGGGCAGGATTCCGGACCTGCCGCTGCCGCGGCCGAAGTTCGAGATCTTCGTGTACAGCCCACGCGTGGAAGGCGTGCACCTGCGCATGGGCTATGTGGCTCGTGGCGGCATCCGCTGGTCCGACCGGCGCGAGGATTTCCGCACCGAGATCCTCGGGCTCATGAAGGCCCAGAACGTCAAGAACACGCTCATCGTACCCGTGGGGGCCAAAGGCGGATTCGTCGCCAAGCGGCTCCCTGCCGGTTCGCGCGAGGAAATCCAGGCAGAGGTCGTCTCCTGCTATCAGACGCTCATTCGCGGGCTGCTCGATCTGACGGACAACATCGTCTCCGGCCGGATCGTGCCGCCGTCGCGCGTCATTCGCCTCGATCCCGATGACGTGTACCTCGTCGTGGCCGCAGACAAAGGTACGGCGACTTTTTCCGATACTGCCAACGCTATCTCGGCCGAATACGGTTTCTGGCTGGGCGACGCGTTCGCCTCCGGCGGTTCCGCCGGATACGATCACAAGAAGATGGCTATCACCGCTCGGGGTGCGTGGGAATGCGTCAAGCGCCACTTTCGCGAGCTCGGTGTCGACATCCAGAAGACGGATTTCACTGTCGCGGGCATCGGCGACATGTCCGGCGACGTGTTTGGCAACGGCATGCTCCTGTCGCGCCACACCTTGTTGCAGGCCGCGTTCGATCACCGTCATATCTTCATTGATCCCGCACCGGACGCTGCAGCGAGCTTCGCCGAACGGGCGCGATTGTTTGCACTGCCGCGTTCGAGCTGGGACGACTACGATCGGAAGCAGGTCTCGCGCGGCGGAGGTGTATTCCCGCGCACAGCCAAGTCCATCACGCTGTCTCAGGAAGCGCGCACCCTGCTCCGACTCGACACCCCCACGTCAACTCCAACGGAGATCATCCGCGCCATTCTGTGCATGCCCGTCGACCTCCTCTGGAACGGCGGCATCGGGACTTACGTAAAGTCAACACAGGAGCGGAATGCCGAAATCGGCGACCGGGCGAACGATGCGGTCCGCATCAACGGTAGTGAGCTCAAGGCGAAAGTCGTCGGCGAAGGCGGCAATCTCGGCCTCTCGCAACGCGGCCGGGTCGAGTACGCGCTGGCCGGCGGCCGCTTGAATACCGACTTCATCGACAATTCGGCCGGTGTGAACACGTCGGATGTCGAAGTCAACATCAAGATCCTCCTCAATCCGCTCGTGCAGGCCGGCAAGCTCACCCGTGGCGAGCGCAACCGGCTGCTCGTGCGCATGACGAACGAGATCGCGACGCTCGTCCTGCGCAACAACTATCTGCAGAGTCAGGCGATCAGCACGCTCGAGCTCCACGCGGGCGCGCGGCTCGCCGAGTACCAGCACCTGATTCGCTCGCTCGAGCGCTCGGGCGAGCTCAACCGGGCGCTGGAGTTCCTGCCCGCCGACGATGAGCTCGCCGAGCGCCGCAAGAACGGTGGCGCCCTGACCCGGCCGGAGCTGGCCATCCTGCTCGCCTACAGCAAGATCTGGCTCAACAACCATCTCCTGGCGTCCGACGTACCGGAGGACCCTTATCTGTCCTCCGAGCTCGAGCGCTATTTTCCCGCACCGGTGCGGGAGCGCTTCCCGCGCGCCATCGGCCAGCACCGGCTGCGCCGGGAGATCATCGCCACCGCCACCACCAACAGCCTCGTGAACCGCATGGGCCCGACATTCGTGCCGCGGGCGCAGGAGGATACGGGCGCCGAGCCCGCGCAGATCGCGCGCGCCTACAGCGCGGCGCGCGAGATTTTCGGGATGCGGGATCTGTGGGCGCAGATCGAGGCGCTCGACACCCGGGTGCCGGCCAAACTGCAGTATGAGATCGCGTTCCAGACCAGCCGGCTCCTGCGGCACATGACCTACTGGCTGCTGGCTCACCGTAAACGCGAGCTGCAGGTCGATGCCGCCGTCGCGGAGTTCGGCAGGGGCGTGCGCCAGCTCGAGTCCGAGATCGCCCACGTTCTGACCGGGCCGGAAGCCACGCGATTCGAGGAGACTCGCCGGCAGCACATCGCAGCCGGACTGCCTCCCGAGCTGGCCACCCGTGTCGCCAGCCTCGAAGCCCACAATGCGGCGCTCGACATCGTGGAGCTTTCGATCGCCTTCCGCGTAGGAGTGGCCGAAGCCGCCCGGGTCTATTTCGAGGTGGGCGCGCGAATCGGGCTCGACTGGCTGCGCGATCAGATCGAACGGTTGTCCGTCGACGGCCCGTGGCAGGCAATCGCGCGCGCCGGGCTGCGCGACGCAGCATTGCGCATTCATCGCCGGCTCGCCGAGCGCATCCTGGGGCGCAAGGACCGGGGGACGGCGCAAGCGCGCGTGACCGCATGGGTGGACTCGATCGGAGAGGAACTCGCCCATTGGCAGCGGACGCTTACGGAGATGCGGGCCGCCGGCGCGAGCGATTTCGCGACACTCACCGTGGGCGTAGAGTCGGTCCGTAAGCTGGCAGATTGATCGCGGAGCATAAAAAAGTGCCTGGAAAATTGATTCTCTTGCGCCACGGACAGAGCACCTGGAACGTGGAGAACCGCTTTACGGGTTGGACGGACGTCGAGCTGTCCGACCTGGGCCGCAAAGAAGCGGCCCAGGGGGGGCGTGAGCTGGTGAAGGAAAAAATAGACATCGACATCGCCTTCACGTCCGTGCTCAAGCGCGCGATCCGCACGTTGTGGATCGTGCTCGATGAGATCGACCGCATGTGGATACCGGTCGAGCGCTCGTGGCGTCTCAACGAGCGGCACTACGGCGCCCTGCAGGGACTCGACAAAGCGCAGACCGTCGAAAAGCACGGCGACGCGCAGGTGAAAATCTGGCGACGCAGCTACGACATTCCTCCGCCGGCGCTCGATCTCGACGACGAGCGGCATCCACGCTTGGACCCGCGCTACGCCGGCGTCGATTCCGCGGAGCTTCCGGCCACCGAGTCATTGAAAGATACGCTGGCCCGCGTGCTGCCCTATTGGAACAGCCGCATTGCGCCGGAGCTGCGAGCCGGGCGCAACGTGCTCGTCACCGCACATGGCAACAGCCTGCGGGCAATGGTGAAGATGCTCGACGACGTGCCGGAAAACGAGATCGTCGAGCTGAATATCCCGACCGGCGTGCCGCTCCTCTATGAGCTCGACCCGCGGCTCAAGCCGCTCGGGAGCCGCTACCTGGGCGATCCCGCGGCCATTGCGGCAGCGGCCGAAGCCGTACGCCGGCAGACCGAGAAGCGCTAGGCCGCTAGGCGGCCCAGCCGTCGTACCGACCGCGGTACTCGCCCGCGAGAGCGGTCATGCGCCGGCTGAGCTCCTGCATTTCCGGGACGATGAGGCGCATCGTCTTCGTGGCGTGCAGGCTGAAATTCAGCTCGGGATCGTTCTCCAGAGGCTTCGTGTCCACGCCGAACCCTTCCGATTCGAGGCGCGCGCGTACGCTCTGGCAGGCGACCTCGTCTGGCAACGCGAGGAAGAAATCAACCGGGTAGTCGTTGAAGGGCGCGTAACCCCGTGCGCGCAGGCCCTCGATCACCTTCGCATCCCAGCTCTCGTGCGGAGATGCGTTGCGCAGCCGGCGCATATTGAAATAGACGCGCGCCACGATGATGGCCACGGCGACGACGAACAGAACGATTATCCAGGCCATATTCAGCGCGTACCGTTGCCGGAAAAGTCAGGTTTACGTTTCTCCAGAAAGGCGCGGATCCCCTCCGCCCCGTCCGGGGTCACCGCCTGTGAGGCGATGGTCTCGCTCTCGAGCACCATGTGGGACTCGAGTGCGCCGAGCGAATGTGCCACGAGCCGCTTCGCCTTGCCGAAGGCGCGCGTGGCGCCGTGCGAAAGCTGTCCCGCGATCTCCAACGCCCTGTCCAGAAGCGCGTCGTCTTCCACGACCTCATTCACGAGGCCCCAGTTCAACGCCTCGGCCGCGGGCAGCGGGCGATTGAGCAGCAGCAGTTCCATCGTCCGTCGCGAACCGATCAGGCGCGGAAGAAGAAAGGATGTACCGCCATCGGGCGTCAGACCCGCGTTGGTGTAAGCGAGATTGAACCTGGAGTTTTTCCCGCACAGGGCGAGATCCGCCATCGCGACCAGGCCCACGCCAGCTCCGGCGGCGGTGCCGTTCACCGCGGCAATGACGGGGGGGTCCATGCGCACGAAATGCGAAATGGCGGAGTGCAAGTAGCCGGTGAGCTCGCGCAGATAGGCGTCCTCCGCGCCCTCTTTCGAGGCGATCGCGCGCAGGTCGCCGCCGAAGCAGAAATTCCGGCCGGCTCCCGTCAATACGACCGCGCGCACCGTGGAGTTGCGCGAGCAGATCATGGCCGCCGCCAGCAGGTCCATGGCCATCTGCAGGTTGAGGGTATTCGCGTTGTCCGGACGGTTCAGGGTGACGAGCGCCACCTGGCCGCGGGTTTCAACTTGGACGCTGGATGCGGACATAGGATTACCTTGTGCCTACTCGTCCGGCGCGATCGTGACGCGCAGGCCGGCGAGCTCGGGAGTGAATTCGATCTGGCACGACAGGCGGGAATTCCCCTGGTGGTGGGATAGCTCCCCAAGCAGCTCGCGCTCGTCCGACATGGCCGCCGGCAGCCGGGCCTGCCAGTCGGGATCGACGTACACGTGACAGGTCGCGCACGAGCACATGCCGCCGCAAATGGCCGCGACACCATAATCGAGCTCCCGCAGGGTCTCCATGACCTTCAGGCCGGTCTTCGCATCGACCTCGTGCTCGACACCGTCGCGATCGACGACACGCAAAAGCGCCATGAACTTACCTCGGTAAACTTAAAGAATTCAGCGCGGCCGGCACGCCTCAGGCCTGGCTGCCGCGCTGCGGAACCCCATAGTTTGCCGATTCGACGCCCTTGGCGCCAGCGCAGGGGCCGAAAGGACGCCAGCTATCCCGACGCCAAGGGCCCGAACACCTTCATTACGAAGACGGCCTTACCGGCCCCTGTCTCCAGGTGCTCGAAGCTCGTGCGCAGCTCGCGCCGGAGAGCGTCCAAGACGGCGTCGTATGGGCCGAACACCTGGGTGCTCATGCTGTTCGACACGACCCTGAGGCGGTCGTCGGCATTCAGCCTATCGATGAAATCGTGGATCGTCGCCGTGAAATCCGCCGCCAGCGGATACAGGCTGATTTCGACGCCGATGTCCATGGTGTTCCTCGTTGGGGCGCCGACGGCAGTATTGCATGCCGTATGCGCCGGGACTCCATCTGTCACGCGATAGGACTAGAATCGCGCCCCTTGAGTGCGGCGGAAGAGGAATGATGACGCGGAAGATCCAGGTTCATCAGGTCGATGCGTTCACCCGCGAGCGCTTTACCGGAAATCCGGCTGGCGTTGTGCTGAATGCGGACGGACTGACTGAAGCGCAGATGCTTGCGATCGCACGCGAGCTTAACAACGCGGACACGGCTTTCATCCTCTCGCCCGATGGCGAGGACCACAGCGTGCGTGCACGCTTCTTCACTCCACGGACGGAAGCGGGCTTCGTCGGGCACGCCACTGTAGCTGCGCATTACGTGCTGTCGCGCAGGCAGGACTCGGCGCGACACCTGCGGCAGCGCTCCAAGGCGGGCACCGTCGACATCGAAATCAGAGGACTGGACGAGGATCGCCGGATTGCGATTCGCCAGAGCACCCCCCCTGTGGGACGTGAGGTAAACGATCGCGAACGCCTGGCGGTGCTCGACGCCCTGGCGCTGGCCACGGACGAGCTCGATACGCGTTGCCCTCTGCGGATCGTCGGCTCGAGCAGTACACGGCTCATGATCGGCGTGCGCGGACCGGAGCCTCTCAAACATCTGAAGCCCGACATGACGCGCCTTACCACGCTCTCGGCGCAGGTCGGGGCGGCCGGCTATTTCGTCTTTGCGCTCGCACGGCCCGGCGGCGACCATCTGACCGAGTCACGCATGTTTTGTCCTGCCCTGGGAATCGGGGAGGATCCTGTCAGCGGCAATGCGCACGGCTTGCTCGGGGTTTATCTCGCCCGCAACGGGCTGCTGCCGCCCGGCGAGCAGCGAACCTCGTTCACCGGTATCCAGGGCCACTCCGTGCATCGCCCCGGACGGGTCGAGGTCGAGCTGGAATTCAAGGACGGCAGCGTGGAGGCCGTCTGGATCATCGGCCAGGCCGTATCGATCTTCGAAACCGAGATGACGCTGTAGGCCATGCCCGAACCCCAATTCGAGGTGGCCATGAAGCTCGCCGATGTTCCGCACGGAAGCATGCGGACCTGTGTCATCGCCGATCGCGAGATCGTGATCTGCCATACGCGAGAGGGCGTGTTTGCGCTGGATAACATCTGCACCCACGCACATGCCCGCATGTGTGAGGGACGCCTGCGGGCAACTCGCCTGGTCTGTCCGTTACACGGTGCGTCCTTCGATATCCGTGATGGGCGCGTGCTGGGGCCGCCAGCGATGATTCCGCTCGCCACGCACGAAGTGCGTGTAACGGACGGCATTATCACCGTGTGTCTCAGATCCGCTCGAGAGCCATAGACGTGCGCGCGCGTGCCTGCCAGACGAACCAGACAGCGGGCAGGGTCACGCAGGCACCCACGAGAAACGGTGCGCTGGGGCCGAGCGCCGCATAGATCGGGCCGGACGCAAAGGGCCCGATCACTCGTGCGAGGCTGCTGCTGGACTGGTAAGTGCCCATTACCGTTCCCCTGTCATGTGCATCTGCCTGTTTGGATGCAAGGGAGGACGCGCTTGGATTGAAAGCGCCGACACCGACGCCGCACAAGGCAAGCCCGACCCCCGTCATCGCAATACCGGGTGCCTGCGCTACGGTGATGAGACCGGCGACGAACGCAAACACTCCGAACGTGGCCAGCTTGGATTCGCCCAGCCGGGGCACCAGGACGCGTACGCCCCCGCCCTGCATGAGCACTGCGAGCGAGGCAAGGCAGAACATGAGAAGGCCGACCGTGCGCGGCCCGAAGCCGAACTTGTTCAATGCCCAGAAGGCGAAGATCGATTCGAGAATGGCCTGCGAGAACGTCACGAGCAGGGCCGCTGCCGCGATGAATCTCAGCCCCGGGCGCTCGATCAGCAGTCGTAACGGGCCGAGGCGCTCTCTTGCGCCCCGCTCCTTGCGGCGTTCGGCGGTGTTGCTCTCGGGCAGCATGAAGGCCACGAGGAGAATGGCAATGACACTCAGGCACGCCGACACCACTGCCGGTAACACGAAACTCACCGTTTTCAGGTCGTTCCCGACCAGAATCCCACCTACCGCCGGCCCGAGAGTGAAGCCGATGCCGATGGCGGCGCCCACCATACCGAGGGCGGCAGCCCGATTCTCCGGCTTGCTGACGTCCGAGGCGTAGGCGAAAGCGGCCGCGATGTTGCCCGCCATGAAGCCTGCGAGGATGCGCGAGGCGAACAGCCACCACAGATTGTGTGCGAGGCCGAGAATCAGATACGAGACGCAGGCGCCCGCGAGACTCGACATCAGAATCGGCCGGCGGCCGTAACGATCGCTCAGACGTCCCCACACCGGAGCGGCAATGAATTGGCATAGGGAGTACACGCCGAAGAGCGCCGTGATCACTATCGGGGAGGCGCCGAATCCGCTGGCCATGTAGGGCATGAGCGGAATCAGAATGCCGAATCCGAAAATGTCGATGACACTGACGACGAACAGCGAGCCGAGTTGTTGGTTTTTCATGCGCCGCGCGCGAAAGTCCGCATCAGGATGCGCATTCAGTGATTCGGAACGAGCTTCGACAGATCCGCGCCAGGCCGCGCCTGGGGCGGCAGGAAGTCGCGCGCTCCGTGGATGATGAGATTGGGGATGCGCGCATCGTCCCAGTCTGCCGCATTACGCGGCATGCGGCCCATGCGCAGGATTGCCATGTGCAGCGACGGAATGAGCCAGAGGCGATTGCCGCCTGCGCCCTCGGCGAGAAAGACATCATTCGTGGCGTACGGTTCCATTCCCGCATCATTGCGCGCGCCGAGGCGCAAGTAAGAGCCAAAGTTCGCGTTGCCTTTTGCCGGGATGAGCATTTTGGCCACCCAACCCGGACGAACGACCTCGTCACCCCGGTAATTCCCGTCCTTGACCAGCAGCTCGGCGACCCGTATCCAGTCGCCCTGCCGCGCCAGCATGCAGCAGTCCGCGTGCGCCGTGCCGCCCTCGCGGTCGAGCCAAAACCAGGCATCGCCTGCGCCGATGCGGCGCCACAAGGCGGTGGATATGTAGCTCGCGTACCGCTGCCCGGTGGCGCGCTCGAGCACCAAAGCCAGCAGCTGCGGGTCGGCGCTCTGGTCTACCCAGGTCATTCCCGGCTGACCCGAGAGGGGCTGGGCAAGACGGACCGCGATCACGTCGCCCCCTAAGGATGCGCGCGCGGCTTCTCCCAATGGATTGGAGGAAGCCGCGGGTGGACGCAGTCCGCTCGACATCTGCAGGAGATTGGTCACTGTGATCGCACCGCGCGGGTCGTTACGCCACTCCGTAATAAAATTTCCGATTGGCTCCTCCGGCCAGCCGATCTTGCGTTCCGAAAGCGCGATGCCGGTGGCCAGCGCCGCGAGAATCCGGGGAAACGATTGGGCATCCTCGAGTGTGTCGAATCCCGTGCCGTTCCAGTATTTTTCAAAGACGATGTGCTCGTGGCGACTCACGATGAGAGCACTGGTGCCCCGCTCGCCCGCGTAGGCCGCCGCCGCCTGTAGTGCCGACGGGTCCAGCGATTCGAGTTCCGCGGCGACACGTGGCGGCGGTGGCTCATTGCCACCCGGGACGAGCTCCCGCGGCTGGTAAAGCGTGGACGGCGCGTTGGATGCCCCCGTTAGAATCAGCACATACCTCTTCCAGAACAACGGGTCCCGCCCAAGGCCGACTGCCGCCAGCACGAGAAGCGCGAAGGCCCCCCACGTTCCGATTCGTCTCACTTCACACCCCTGTGGCGCCGCGGCGCGGTCGCCCGCAAGGGACCACAGTACCTCGTGTGCCCGCCGACAAGCTCGAGCTCGTGAGTGGTGCAGTCGGGCCACTCAGGCCGGTAGTGCGTAGTCATGACCACGGCGGTACCGCCCGCGACCATCGCCTCGACGTGGCTCCTCAACGATTGCCGTGTCGGACTATCCACGCCGGAGAATGGCTCATCCAGGAGAAGAAGACCCGGGTGGCGCACCCAGGCCCGAGCGAACAGCACCCGCCGCAGTTGCCCGTACGAAAGCTCCCTGAGAGTTCGCGCCGCCAAATCCGCGAGACCGAAAAAAGCGAGGGAACGACGTGCCGCGGCCCGATCCGCGGCGCTCGGCGCTTCATTGAGACCAATACTCGAGTGCCGTCCGGACTGCACAACCTCGGCGACGGTCAGGTGCTGCGGATGGTCGGCCTGCAGGTGAGGTGCAACGATGCCCACGCGCCGTTTGAACACCTCGAGCGGCACGCCGGCCTCAATGCCGGCCCGTTCGATGCGCCCGCCCACCGCCACGCCATGGTCCCCATACACAGTCCGCAGGAGCGTGGTCTTACCGGAGCCGTTCCGCCCGTGGACGACCCAGCAGTCGCCAGGGCGAACTTCGAGCGAGATCTTCTCAAGCGCCAAATGCTCTTCCAGGTATACGGACGCGTTGGTCAGGCGCACGAGCGGCTGCCGTGAGCGCGAACGGCGCGGTGCCATTTTCGCAGCAGCGGCCGGCCTCGGAACGTCGCGTGCGCCGCTGAGCCAGCGCTCGAGCGGCGCCCCCCGCAACGTGCCCGAAAAAACCACGCGCCCTTTCTCCAACACTAGCGCGTGAGTAGCGCTCTTGGGCACGTCTTCGACGCGATGAGTCGCCAGCACCCATGGCACGCGCGAGCGTTTTGTATGCTCGAGCCAACGCGCGGCGCGCCTATGATTGACCTCATCCAGTCCGTTCAACAATTCATCCAGCAACAAGAGCTTCGGACGCGACGCAAGCGTCCGCGCAAGCAGTACCAGGCGCCTTTCGCCGTAAGAAAGAGACAAAAAGCGGCGCGCCGCCAGATGGCCGATGGCCAGTCGCGCCAACACAGCATGGCTGCGCCGATGGTCGGCTGAATCGAGTGGATCGAGCGGGATGTCCGTGCGGTACAGCCCCGTGCCGATGATCTGCTCGACCGTGTGATTCCAGCCGTAGCGTTCGTATTTGTCCTGCCGTTCCGGACCCAGGTAGCCGATCTCTTCCTTGACCTCGTGGGGACTTGGCCAGAGCTCGCCGCCCCAGCGATAGTCGCGCACTTCACGGCCGGTGGGCGTAGGCCACACGGCGCCTGCGATGAGCTTCAGCAGCTGCGTTTTGCCGGCACCATTACCGCCGGCCAGGACCCAACGTTCCCCCGGATGGACGGTCCAACTGACATTTTCCAGGACGGTGCGCCCGTCTCTCTGGAGATCGACATTCGCCAGCCGCACTTCGACGTAGCGTGCGTCCCCGCTCTTCATTCGCTGCATTCGTCACAGTTCCAGCTCATTAATAGGCTATTCTCGCACGACACGCCGCACGCGCCATGCGTGCCCGGGATGTTCGCCCATGCGACTTAGGATGTTCGCCCCTCGATATTGGCCCACCTGGGCCGCGCTTGGCATTTTGCGTGCGCTGTCCCTGCTGCCCTTTTCCTGGCTCGTGATGTTGGGCCGGGCGCTTGGCGCAATCCTGCGGCGCCTGCCGGTAGGCTTCATAGCCACGGCGCGGCGAAACATGGAGCTGTGCCTGCCCGAGCTGTGCGAGGAGGGACGCGAGAAGCTGCTCGACCGGCACTTCGCCAGCCTCGGCATCGCGCTGCTGGAGACCGGCTTCGCCTGGTGGAGCTCGGCGGCGCGAGTGCAAAAGATCGTTCACGTCGAGGGGATCGAGCACCTGCGCGCAGCGCTGGGGCGTGGCCGCGGCGTGATTCTCCTCACCGCGCACTTCACGCCGCTAGAGATGGGCGGGCGCATTCTCGCCTCGGTCGCGCCGATCAATATTCTGTACCGGCCGACGAAAAACGAAGTGCTCGCCCACTTCCTGGCGCAATGCCGCTGCGCCCATGGCGGGCGCCCCATCCCGCGCGATGACATCCGGGCGCTGATCACGGCGCTGAGAAAAAATGAATGCGTGTGGTACGCCCCGGACCAGAGCTATCGCAAGAAGGGCGCGGAGATGGTTCGCATGTTCGGCATCCCTGCCGCCACGAACACCCTGACGTCGCGGCTCGCGCGCATGACCGGCGCGACGGTGCTGCCCTACTTCTTCGAACGCCTGCCGGGGTCGCAAGGCTACCGCGCGGTCATCCATCCGCCCTTCGAGAACTTCCCGAGCGACTCCCCCGTAGCGGACGCCGAGCGCTTCAATCAGATGATCGAGGCTCAGATCCGCAGCGTCCCCGAGCAGTACTTGTGGATTCACCGCCGATTCAAGGGTCTGAGCGAAGACTACCCGGACTACTACGGACGGCACGCGGCGCGGAGAGCGTGAGCGGGCCGCAGCGGGACAGCTACGATCTACTCGTAGTCGGCGGCGGAATCAACGGCACCGGTATCGCACGAGACGCCGCCGGCCGGGGGCTGTCAGTGTTGCTGTGTGAGCAGGACGACCTTGCCTCGCACACCTCCTCGGCCAGCACGAAGCTCATCCACGGCGGGCTGCGCTACCTCGAGGATTTCCACTTCTCTCTCGTGCGCAAGGCACTCCTCGAGCGGGAGATTCTGCTGGCAGCCGCTCCGCATATCATGCGGCCCTTGCGCTTCATCATGCCGCACGCCGCTCATCTGCGGCCGGCCTGGATGATTCGCGCCGGACTGTTTCTTTACGATCATCTGGCGAAACGCCATCGCCTGGCCGGCTCGGCGGCAGTCGACCTGCGCAGCCACGCAGCGGGGCCGCCGCTGCAACCCCATTATCGCCGCGGTTTCGTCTATTCGGACGGCTGGGCGGACGACGCGCGGCTCGTCGTACTCAACGCCCTCGATGCCGTTCGACAGGGAGCGACCGTTCTGACACGGACCCGATGCGAAAGTCTCGAACCGGACGCAGCGGGGTGGATCGCAACGCTCGTCGCGGGCGACGAACGCCGTTCCATACGCGCGCGCGCCGTTGTAAACGCCACGGGGCCCTGGGCAAGCCGTTTCGTGCGCGACGCTTCGCCCATTCAGACATCGCACGAGGTGCGGTTGGTGAAAGGCAGCCACATCGTCGTCCCGAGGCTGTTCACGCATCGCTTCGCCTATCTCTTTCAGAACGAGGACCGGCGCATTGTCTTTGCGATTCCGTATGAGCACGAGTTCACTCTGATCGGGACGACCGATGAGGACTACGCAGGGGAGCCCGGCGCCGTGCGGATCGATGCACATGAGATCGGCTACCTGTGCTCGGTGGTGAATCGCTACTTCATCCGCAAGACGACGCCGGCCGATGTCGTGTGGAGCTATTCGGGCGTGCGGCCGCTGCTACGGGACGAATCCGCGGATCCCTCGAGCGTCACGCGCGACTATGCTCTCGAGCTCGATCGGCATCCGGCGCCGCTGCTCTCGGTGTTTGGCGGAAAAATCACGACCTTTCGCAAGCTCGCGGAAGACGCTGTCAACAGGTTGGCGCGCGAGCTCGCAAGCGGAGCCGGACCCTGGACCGCCGCTGCAACGCTGCCCGGGGGCGATTTGCCGGACGGCAGCTTCGCCGCGTTCCTGCGCAAGGTCGAGCGACGCTATCCCTGGCTGCCCGAAAGCTTGCGCGTACGCTATGCCGGAGCGTACGGCACACGCATCGATCGAGTCATCGGCGACGCCCTTGGGCTTGCGGATCTCGGTCCGGAGTTGGTTCCCGGGCTGCATGAGCGCGAAGCGGAGTACCTGTGCCGCGAAGAATTCGCGCGCACGGCGGACGACATTCTCTGGCGCCGGACGAAGCTCGGATTGCATCTGCAGGGAGCGCGAACGACAGGCCTGGACGATTGGCTGGCCCGCAAGAGTCGCAATCGGGCGACAAAGTTACAGCAGCCCATAGTCTGAGTGCCGCAACGAGCAGCGGGGGAGCGCGCGCCCCTGCCGCTCCATTGTGACCAGCATCGCACTTTCCGCTTCTGCCGCCAGAGCGCATCGGCCTCGAGTTGGTCCCTCGTGCTAGCGTTAGGGCAGAAAGGATGCCGATGTCTGACTCAATTCTCGCCGCCATCATCGCCGCGACGGCGACGCTCTCCGCGTCGCTTCTGCAGCTCCGGTTCTCCATCGCGAGAGAGCTCGCCGCGCGTGCGCAGTCGCCGGGCAGCCGCCGCAAGAGCCGTGCTCCATTCGTCGTTCTCTTCGTCATGGTCGCAGCATCCGGCGTCGCCGGCTTCGCACTGTCGCAGTGGCTCACGGAAAACGAGCGAGTCGCGCAGGGAACGCTCGAGCACGAGTTGCGGGCGCGCGTAGAGGAAATCAGCCGAACCGCCAGCCAGCTCGAGCTCACCCGCGCCGACGCACGCGCCGAGATCGAAATGGGAGTTCTGCGAAAGCTCGGTACCGACGGTGTCGTGGTGATGACGACCGTGGGGCCGTGCCGGCCTGCTCTCGTGGTGAGTGCTCCCGGAACGACTTCCCCGCCGGGTGTCTCGGCCGAAACGGCGGCTCCTGCTGCTCTCGCCTGCACGGAAGCCGAGGCGAGCTCCATTACGCTGTGCGCGACCATTCCAACCAACGCAACAGTGTCGGAAGTCGAGCTCTTCACGCGTCCTGCCGAATCGGATGCCCCCTGGAGCACGACCCGGCTCGCTCCCGGCCAGGAGTCGGGGCAGGCCCGCTTCGCACAGCAATACGTGGAAAGCCCGGAGGGGCCGGGCATGAAGCAGGTCTGTCAGGGCTTCGCTCACTGGTCGGCGGACCATGCGCGCGTGGCGCGCATGGTCGTGCGTTACGGCATATAGTCCGTCGGTGAGCCATGGATATTGTGCATTGCAACTGAAGCGACACGCGAGACCAACACCACGGCGCTCTTCGGAAACGTCATAAGACGATGGCGCCACACGAAGCAGTTGCCAACACGGCCGCCGCCCACTAATGTAGGTCTATATCCATCATGGAGTGGGGCCATGACCGAGAAGCTGGCGCGCTACCGGGAGCAACTGCAGAAGTGCTCAGCCGAAATCAGGGAGTTGCTGCCGGAACTCGCGCACCGCCATACTCCGTTGGTGGTAGTAGCGGCCCTGACCGAACATCTTGGCGGCGCGTTGTTCCTTTCGCAGGAGGTGCGCGCATGCAGTCCGGCGCGGGCCCGGGCCATCATTCGGCGGGTGACGCGAATTGCCTTCGCGGACTCGAAGACCACCGACGGCAGCGTGCCGCCTGGGTAGTGGCGCCATCCCCCTACTGTTCGAAAGGCGGCCAAACCGGCCGGGCCGAACCCGACGAAATCGCGCTGACCGCGCAAGATGACCCCGCGCATACGGCATAATCGCCCCTTCGTTTTTTGGGGGTGGATTCCATGCCGTCGCTGTGTCCCTCGCCTTCCGGGCGCCGTTGGACGCTCTGTGTCATTCTGGCGCTCGCGCCGGTCTGGCTCATCGGCATTCTCGACCGCGGCCTGTGGACTCCGGATGAGCCGCGTGAAGCCGACATCGTCTGGCGCATGAGCCAGCAAAGCGATCGCACGCTGCCGGAGCTCGCCGGCACCCCGTTCCTCGAAAAACCGCCGCTGTCGTATTGGATGTCCGCGGGCGCATTGCATCTATTCGGCGAATCGCCCGCGGCAGCGCGCGTTCCTAACATTCTCTACGCGATCTTGACCGCTCTTGCGATCGGAGCGCTCGCGTTCGCCATGGAGGGTAGCGGCACGGCGGCAGTGGTTGCGGCGCTGGTCGCCGGAACGGCAATTACCGCATTTCGCGTGGCCGCCTGGCTCGCTCCCGACGCATGCTTGCTCGCCGGTTGTGCCATTTCGTTGCTCGGCGCGTATCTGGGCTACACCGCGCCGGCCGGCCGCCGAAAGCTGCTCGGCTACTGCCTGATGCACGTGGGAGCCGCTGCGGGATTCATGGCCAAAAGCGCTCCCGGCTGGCTGGTGCCCGCACTGGCGCTGGTGACGCTCATCCTGTGGGAGCGTCGCTGGTCGGAACTGCGCCGTTGGGAGCTGTACGCCGGTCTCATCCTGCAGGTGCTCATCATTGGCCCATGGATTGTGGCGGTCATGCAAACGGCGCACGGCACCGACGCTCTGCTCGCATTGTTCTGGCACAACATCGTGGGGCGTTTCACCAAAATCGCCGCTCCCGTGGCGCTCGACTACAGCACCGGGCACCGCAACTCGCCTGGGAAATACCTCATTGAGCTGCCGACCTATCTGTTGCCCTGGACGCTGCTGGCAGCGGCCGCCCTGCGTCGCGCATGGGATGGCGTTCGCCTCCCGGGATCCGCAGGAACGCCGTGGCGGTTTGCCATCGCCGCGACGCTACCTTTTCTGCTACTGCTATCCGTCGCGGCAACGGCTCGCGACGTTTACGCAGCCCCACTGATACTCGGGTTCGGCGTGCTCGTGGCTTTGTGGCTGGAACAAGCATGCCGCCAACCGACCCGGCTCGATGCGCTCGCGCTGCGCGCGACACGCTGGCTGGTTGCATTCATTGCGTGTGCGTTTGTGCTGGTTCTGGGCGCGCTGACGGCAGCAACCTCGCATTTTGTGTACGTTGTAGCGGCCGTCGCGGTACTCGTGGCTTCGATCATCACGCTGCGATGGTCCGCGCAAGCGCAGAGCCGCGGCGATTTGTACCGCAGCTTTACGTGGACATACATCTCGTATGCCGCCGCGCTGTGCATGGCCGCGCTCGCGATATTTCCTTCGGTCGACCGTTGGCACGACCTGCCACAGCTGGCCAAATCTATTCATGACGATTCGAAATACAATGATCTGGCACTGCTGGGCCCGGACGAGACGACGATCGCCATGCTCGATCACCGCCTGCGCACACGATTCATCATCCTGACGACGGACGACCAGACGCCGGAACAGGCCGTGTCCAACTGGTTCAAAACTCGAGGCAGCAGCGCTCGGGTTCTTGTTCTTTTGCCAGGCCATGCTTCTGGCGAGCTCACTCCTTTGCTGGACCGGGTGCACCCCGTCCGGGAGCCCGACGACGGCACGGCCGGCACCCTCGCCGCGGAGGGGATCGCATCCTTCGTGCGCCGCTATGACCTGCCGCATGGGCGCCGCTACGCGCTGCTTGGGCCGCCCGCTTCCGCGACCCCGCAGTGAGCATCCCTGTCCGGCGTCAGCGGACAATTTATCGGGCGCAACGGTAAGATCGCGCCGTGCCGGGTGTCGATATTCCGTGGGCCGGGAACTTTGAGGATGCTCATGTCACAAGCCGAATCGAGTCTCTCCCGCAACCTGCAGAGCCGCCATATCCAGCTGATTGCCATCGGCGGAACGATCGGTGTCGGGCTGTTCCTCGGCTCGGCGAAGGCCATCCACCACGCCGGCCCGGGCCTGCTGGGGGCCTATGTGGTCGGCGGCGTCGCCATCTTCTTCATCATGCGGGCACTGGGGGAATTACTGACCTACCGCCCCGTGGCCGGCTCCTTCGCGGCGTATGCGGACGAGTTCTGCGGTCCCTTCGCCGGCTTCGTCACCGGCTGGTCGTACTGGTTCATGTGGGTCGTCACCGCGATGGCGGAGCTCACGGCCATAGGCATATATGTCCGCTACTGGCTGCCGGAGGTCCCGCAATGGCTGCCGGCGCTGGTGACGCTGGTCGTCCTGTACGGCTCGAATCAGCTCGCCGTGCGGGTCTTCGGCGAGCTGGAGTTCTGGTTCGCCCTGATCAAAGTCGTGACCATCATCGCCCTGATCCTCGGCGGACTCGTGGTGATCGTCTTCCACGTCGGCGAGCTGGGCGCCACGGCGAGTTTCGACAATCTCTGGTCGCACGGCGGCTTCCTGCCGTTCGGCATCCTGGGAGTGTTGCTCACGCTGCAGATCGTCATGTTCGCCTATTCCGGCGTCGAGCTGATCGGCGTGACGGCGGGCGAGGCGGAAAACCCCGAGGTCGTGCTGCCCAAGGCCACCAACGGCATCATCTTCCGCATTCTCATCTTCTACGTCGGCGCCCTCCTCATCATCATGGCCCTCGTGCCCTGGACCGACCTCAGTCCCAGCACGAGCCCCTTCGTGTTCGTGTTCGAAAAGATGCGGGTGCCGGCGGCGGCGACCATCATCAACCTGGTCGTGATCACCGCTGCCACTTCATCCTGCAACAGCGGAATCTTCAGCACCGGGCGGATGCTCTATTCGCTGGCCCTGCGCGGCCAGGCGCCGCGCGCCCTGGCGTCGCTGAACGCTCAACGCGTGCCGGCCGCGGGAATCCACGTCTCGGCGGCTGTGATGTTGGTCGGCGTGGTGCTTAACTATGTAGTGCCTGAAGAGGTATTCACCTGGGTCACGAGCATCGCGCTGATTGGAACGTTGTGGACCTGGGCCATCATCATGGTGGCGCACCGAAACTACCGCCGCGCGGTGCAGGCCGGCCGGGTGAAAGCCGCGTCCTACCGCATGCCGGGCGCACCCTATGCGAACTGGCTGGTGGTGGCCTTCATCATCATCGTGAGCGGGATGCTGTGGCTCCAACCGGATACGCGAGTGGCACTGTATGTCGCGCCGTTCTGGTTCGGACTGTTGGGGCTGGGCTACTCGCAATTGAAGTCGCAACCCCTCGAGACAGGGGTGTAGAGTCTGCAACCTGCCTGACAACACAATGTACATGGGCCGCCGCATGGCCTGGGGGAGTCTCGATCCATGGACCTGAGCCGTCGCGACCTGTTGACCGCCTCCGCGCTGCTGCTGGCACGACCCGGCGCCGCGTTTTCCGCGGCGCCCGCTTCCTCCGTGGACCCCGCGGCTGGCGCCAAACCCATTGTGCTGTGCTGGAACGAGAATCCTTACGGACCCTCTCCCGCGGCTCGGGCTATCTTAAGAAGCACCATTACCGAGGCGTGCCGCTACCCTCCCGACGCTGAGATCCAGCAGCTCACCGACACGCTCGCCAAGCGCGAAGGGACTACTCCCGATCGCATCGTTATCGGCACCGGTTCCGGGGAACTGCTGTGCGCGCTCGGACTGCTTCACGGACGCAACGGCGGGGAGATCATCGCCGCGGCGCCGACCTATTCGGAACTCCCGGACTACGCTCGCCACGTCGGCGCGACCCTGAAGTTCGTGCCGGTCGACAAGCAGCTACGCCACGATCTCACTGCCATGCGCGCCGCCGTCTCAGAGCGCACGCGCGCGATTTACATCTGCAACCCAAACAACCCGACCGGGACTACAGTCGCTGCCAGTGCGATTCGAGCGTTCGTCGACTCGCTGCCGGAGGGGGTCACGACGATCGTCGACGAGGCCTACTTGGATTTCGCGGAGGGCGCCGACATCCGGTCGGCGGCGGACCTCATCGGGGGCGGCAAGCGAGTCGTCGTGCTGAGAACCTTCTCAAAAATCCACGGCATGGCGGGCGCGCGCTGCGGTTACGCAATCGCCCGCCCCGACACCGCAGCCGACATTGGGTCTGCGCGCATGAGCTCGGCGAACATCTTCGCAGTACGCGCGGCCCGAGCCAGTCTCGCTGATCATGCTTTCCTCGCCGACTGCCGTCGTCGTATCCTTGCCAGTCGCGCCCGCGTTACGACGGAGCTCGCTCACCTTGGACTCGCCTACGCGGAACCCCAGGGCAACTTCGTTTTCTTCGACACGGGCATGCCACTCGCGCAGTTCACGGAATTCATGCGGGCGCGGGACATCCTCGTCGGCCGACCCTTTCCGCCGTATGACACCTGGTGCCGAATCACGATCGGCACGGAGCCCGAAGTAGACGCCTTCCTCGAAGGGCTGCGCGCGTTCGGCAACCGCCACCGCTAGCGTCGGACCGCCGCACGTAAGCGGCCGGCGAGCCGGATTCGGCG
>JAQGOC010000296.1 GCA_028293805.1 Gammaproteobacteria bacterium | reverse complement strand
TGGCCCGGCTGGCGCTACGCGTCGCAGCCCCGGAGGTCGCGGTGGGACTGTCGATGGCGCGCAAATCCCGCATGAGACGGCGGATCGAAGCGGTCCAACGGCAGGTGTTCCGCGCCAGATTGCCGCGGCGGCGGGCGACGTGTGTCGTCGTCGTGGCGGCGTTGGCAACGTTCCTGCTCGGCGGCCTGGGCCTCGGCCGATCGAACGCCAAGTCACCCCCGGCCGTCGAGGCCCCGGGCCGGGTGTGCCCGCAACGTCTCGCGAGGAGGAGCCAAAAGGCTTCGCGCGGGAGCCGGGCGTCGTCACCGGCGAGGTTGTCGATGCGGAGGCCGTGACACCGGTGGCGGGCGCCGAGGTCCTGTTACTCGGCACGCGGGTCCAACGCACCACCACGGATGAAAAAAGGGCGCTACTGCTCTGTCACAGCTTAATTGTCGGGTAAACCGATTTTAGTTTCGTTCGGGCGTCGTCGATCCTCATCTGCCAGTCGACGCCGCGTTGCGTGGCGTTGACGTCGGTCGACCAAGCCTCGCTCTCCTCGCGGAGGGTCGCCACGTCGGCGAACCGGCGGTCGCTGACGCACTGGCGTGTGAGCGAACTCAGTTCGTTCTCGGCGATGTTCAGCCAACTGCCGTGCTTCGGCGTATAGCAAAACCCGAGGCGACGGACCAAGGACCGAGCGCGTCTCGATTCGAACGCCTCATAAAACGCGCCCATCGTGTGCGTATTGAGGTTGTCACACACCACGATCACTTCGGCGCATGCCGCGTAGCGACCCTCCAGCAGTCGAGCCATCTCGGTGGCCCAATCGACCTTCGTCTTCCGTTCGCGGACCGCGACTTCCCGCCAGCCGGCCAGCGGCTCGGTGAACATGAAGATGTTCGCCGTGCCCGCACGTTCGTATTCGTAGTCGACCCGCTTCGCGTGCTTGGCCGTGGCGGGGATGGGGGCTCGCGTCTCCTTCAGCAACTGCACGGGTTGCTCGTCCATGCAGATCACCGGGATCGCGGGATTATACGGCCTTTCGTAGGTCTCCAGCACGTCTTCCATGTGAGCGACAAACTCGCCGTCGGCGTCCGGCGGGATGACCCAGTACTCGATCTTCCGATTCGTCATGCCGTTTTTTTGAGAGTGCGCCGGACCGTCTCGTAACTGACCGCGTCCACGATCTTCAATTCCACGACCTTGCGCGCCAGCAACCGCAGCGACCAATTGGCATAGCCCTTTGGCGGCGCCCCGAGACGCGTCGCGATGATGCGGGCCTCTTGCTCGCCGGTCAACAACTTCTCCACCGGCGGCCGCGCGCGCTCGACCCGGTGGAGTGTCTCTTCGAAACCCCGCTCGACCAACCGCTGCCGGAGTCGCTCGATCGTTCGCGTCTGACACGTGAAAGCCTCCGCGATCCGCTCATCGGACCAGTTCGGTCCTTCGGTATCGGCCTTCAACAGGATCTGAGCACGCCGAACCTTTTGTCCCGTCCCCTTCAATTTCTTGACAACGTTTCGAAGCTCATCTCGCTCTTGATCCGTCAATCGTACGACATATCTCTTCTGCATGGATTACCTCCTGGTTCCATGCAGCATGACCGCCCCGCTCGAATCTGCCAACCCGACTTTTTAGCCGTGACAGAGCACTAGCCCTAAACCAAGCGTGATATATAGCCCGCCTCGCAGGATTTCTCAGAAAAAACTCGAAAACCCCGCAGGTTTCTGGAATAATGTAGGTAAGAACACATCCTCAGTATTCCAAAACAAGGGGGCTTTCGAGTGAGTGCCACTCTCCGAAAAAAACGCGCCGCACGCCAGAAGAACTTCTTCCAGCAAGCCCGGCGGCGAATCAAGAAGCGACTCTCCAATCCGCCCGGACCCGAGCGGCCCGTACCCATGATGACCGCCAGCAATATCCACTATGAACAGGCCAATCGCGTCCGCGGACTCAGTGCCGGGGGCATCGGCGCCATCCTTCTGATGGCTCGAAAAATCGAACTCGACAAGGAAATCGACCGTAGTCTCCATCTGCTCAAACGCCATCTGCCCTACCACGAATCCGATCATGTGCTCAACATCGCATTGAATCTCATCGCCGGCGGCAAGTGCATCGAACACCTCGAACGGCGACGCAACGATGAGGTCTATCTCGATGCGCTGGGTGCTGAACGAATCCCCGATCCGACGACCGCCGGGGACTTCTGCCGCCGCTTCGCTTCCGAGGCCGATGTCCTCGCCTTGATGAACGCCATCAATGAATCGCGGCTGCGGGTCTGGGCCCAGCAGCCCGACGCGTTTCGCGAGCAGGCGATCTTGGACGCCGATGGCACCATGGTTGCGACCGACGCCGAGTGCAAGCAAGGAGTGGACATCGGCCACGACGGCCAGTGGGGTTACCATCCGCTCCTGGTCTCGCTGGCCAATACGGCGGAACCCCTGTTCCTGCTCAATCGCAGCGGGAATCGCCCCTCGCAGGAGCGGGCCGGTGAGTACCTGAACAAGGCGATCGCGCTTTGCGCTCGGGCCGGCTTCCGCAAGATCCTCCTGCGGGGAGACACGAGGATCGCCGAGAACAAGGACCTGGATCTCTGGGACGATCGGGTCCTGCCGCGGGACGGCACGACGATCGCCGAGACCGGGGACCTGGATTCCTGGGACGATGCGGAGAACATCCGCTTCATCTTCGGATATGCGGCCTACGACGTCCTCAAGGCCAGGGCCGACGAGCTGCCGGACGAGGCGTACGGTTTCCTGGAACGACCACCGCGATACGCGATCCCGACGGCGCCCCGCCAGCCACCCGAACGGGTCAAGCCGGAGATCGTCCGGCGGCGTGGCTTCAAGACGATCCATCTGCTCGAGGAGATGATCGCCGAGTTCGACTATCGGCCGGTGGCCTGCAAGAAGAGCTATCGGATGATCGTCCTCCGCAAGCGGGTGGGGATCGACAAGGGTCAGATGCGGCTGTTCGAGGAGTATCGCTACTTCTTCTCCATCACCAACGACCGGGACCTGTCGGCCGAGGAGGTCGTATTCTCGGCCAATGACCGCTGTGATCAAGAGAATCTGATCGCCCGACTGAAGGGCGGCGTGCATGCACTGACGACGCCTGTGGACAACTTGGTGAGCAACTGGGCGTATATGGTGATGGCCGGCTTGGCCTGGAGCCTGAAGGCCTGGAGTGCCCTGCTGGTGCCTGTATCACCGCGGCACGAAGCGAAGCACGAGGCCGAGAAACGGACCCTGTTGCGGATGGAGTTCGCGACGTACTGTGCGGCGTTCATCCCGATGCCGTGTCAGATCGTGCGGGGTGGACGACGATTGCTTTACCGGATGCTGTCCTGGAATCCGTGGCAAGGCGTCTTCCTCCGATTGGTCGAGGGGCTGCACGGGTGCTGGCTGTGCTGAAGGACCAGCCCCTGAAGTCGGGGTCCGGATGCCCCGATCCCTCCTGGCCATCGAACACAGAGAGGCGGTGAGATGTTGATGTAAACGATTATCGCTGTTGGGATCGGGTGTCTCTGCCCGGGGTAGCATCATTACGCAATCAATTAATGATTTATTGTCATGCGTTTTCCTTTTTTTATCACGCTTGTTTTAGGGCTAGCCGAGCAGACGCTCGGCTATCGGGTGAGCGATTCTTCGGTGAGGGTGTATCTGAGCCGTGCCCGCGCGAAGCTAAAGCCCGACCCCTCGTGCCCAACGTTCATCAAGACCGTCCGGTCCGCGGCGTCGGCTACCAATTCGTCGGACCGAACGAGCACGTGGACCTCTCAGCGTGGAGGCCCTGTAACTCACCGTCCGCCGATAGGAATGGGAGGTGAGCAGGATCTGTTCGCCGATGTGTAATCGTCGTTTGTCGGTCGGCGCGACTCGAGCGGGCTGGAAAACGACTGCTTGCCTTGGGTCTGGGTCGTGGCCTGGAGGTCGTAGCGCAGGCGGTGGTGCGCCCTCCGGAAGGCGAGCTTAATCTCCCGGAGCGAGTTGTTCCGCGCCACCAGCCCGCTCGCGAACGACGCGGCGACCCCCCGCCCTATCGCGGCCTTGCGATAGTGACGACGCCGGTTGGCGGTGTCGATGCCGCCGAACCATTGGCAGTGGGAGAGCTCGATCGGGTGCTGGGTCTCGACTTCTTTCCAGGCGGCCCTGTACAGGAAGCGTCGCGCCCGGCCACGTTCGATTAGCATCGCCGCTTGTTGCAATGAGCGAAGAGAGCTGATCTCGGGCACTCGGGGGCCGAAGTCGGAGTCCATG
>JAQGOC010000284.1 GCA_028293805.1 Gammaproteobacteria bacterium | reverse complement strand
CGATGGCGAGCACCATGGCAAACAGGCTGAGCTGATTGATGGAGTAGCCGAGAGCATATATTCCGATGAGCGCGCCCATCAGGGCCGCGGGCACGACCAGCGTCGGGATGAGTGTCGCGCGGAAGCTCTGCAGGAACACCAACATCACCAGGAATACGAGGGCGACCGCCTCCATGAGAGTGATGATCACCTCACGGATAGCCACAGAGATGAATGTGGTGGAGTCGAACGGGGAGAACCAGGTGACACCGGGCCCGAAGCTCGGCTGCAGCGCGTTCATCCTGCTTCTCACGGCTTTGACGACTTCGAGCGCGTTCGCACCCGGCAGGAGCTGGATGCCGAACGCCGCAATGGGCGTCTGACCCACGCGGGTCTCGAAACCGTATGACGACTGCCCGAGTCCGACGCGTGCCACGTCCTTGAGGCGTACGGAGGTGCCGTTGGTATTCGTGCGCAACAGAATGTTCGCGAACTGCTCCGGCTCCGTGAAGCGTCCCTCGGCCATCACCGAGGCATTCAGCTGCTGGCCCGGCAAGCCCGGCTCGGCGCCGATCGAGCCGGACGCAAACTGCACGTTCTGTGTGCGTACGGTGGCTAGCACTGCGGCCGCGGACATGCCATAGGCATGTAGCTTGTCGGGATCCAGCCAGATGCGCATGGCGAACTCGGCGCCGAACTGCGTCGCGGACCCGACTCCCGGGATGCGCTGGATCTGGTCGAGCACCTGGGAGGCAATGATGTTGTTCAGCTCGGAGGCGCTCGGGCCGCCGGGAGCCGAGCGGAGGGCCACGACTCCGAGAAAGCCCGCGCTGGCCTTCGCGATCCGAATGCCCTGTTGGTTGACCTCGCCGGGCAACCTCGGGGTGGCGAGTGTCACGCGGTTTTGCGTTTGCACGGCGGCAATGTCCGCACTCGTGCCGCTGTCGAAGGTCAAGGTGATCTGCGACGAACCGTCCGATGAGGATTGCGAGGTGAAGTACAGAAGGTTGTCGAGCCCGGTGAGCTGCTGCTCGATGACCTGTGTGACTGTCGTCTCTACCGTGCCCGCGTTCGCGCCAGGGTACGTCGTGCTTACGATGACCTGCGGTGGCGCAATTTCCGGATAGGCTTCAGCCGGCAGGCGAGCGATGGAGATGGCGCCGCCGAGCACGATCAGAATGGCCAGCACCCACGCGAAGATGGGCCGGTCGATAAAAAATTGCGGCATGTTTTGTCCCTATGGGGATGCGGCCGGCGCGCCGTCCGCGCCTGGCGCCGTCCCTGACTGCGCTGCTGCCGCCGGCTCGGAGGCGACGATGACACGGGTTCCCGGGCGCGCGCTCTGAATGCCGGCGACGATGATCCGGTCGCCGTTGGCGAGACCCTCCGTCACGATCCAGTTGAACCCGCTCAGGGCTTGCGTCACGACCCGCTTCTGGATGACTTTGTCGTCCGGTCCGGCGACCAACACATAAGGACCGGTGGCGTCGCGCTGTAACGCCGCTTGCGACACAAGAAATGCGTGTTGGGCCATCCCGATGGTCAGGCGCACGTTGACATACATTCCCGGTAGTAGCTGATAGTCCGCATTTGGGATGACGCCACGCAGGGCGACGGCGCCGGTGCTTGGGTCCACGCTCACGTCACGGAAATCGAGCGTTCCCGCCCGGCCGTAAGCCGTGCCGTCGGGCAGCGTGAGCTGCACACGGGCCTTGTCGTGTTCCACCAAAGTGATTTCGCCGGTCGCTTGGGCCCGGCGCAGCTGCTCGACTTCCCCCGCGGGCTGATCGAAGTTCACGTAGATGGGATCGATCTGCTCGACCGTCGTCAAAAGAGTCGCTGTGCCCTGGCCGACGAGGGCTCCTTCGGTGACGGCCTGCTGGCCGGCTCGCCCGCCAATTGGCGCAGTGACCTTGGCGTAACCCAGGTTGATGCGAGCCGTCTCGACATTGGCCCGCGCCTGCTGCACTGCTGCGGCGCTGGAGCGTTCGACGGCTTCCGAGTTGTCGAGATCGGACCGTGACACGAGGCCGCTCGAAATCAACTCGCGAGCGCGTTGCGCGTTTACATGTGCGTTGGTCGCAGTTGCTTCCGCCTGTGCAAGAGCCGCGAGGGTGCCGTTCAACGCCGCCTGGAGAGGGGCGGAGTCAATCTGGAAGAGGGCTTGTCCCTCCTTCACGTCGGAGCCTTCCCGGTACAACCGCTTTAAGAGCACACCGGCGACACGTGCGCGGACGTCCGAGATACGCGTAGCCGCGAGGCGCCCGACGAGATCACGTGTGAGGGGCACCGATTGAGAGTGCGCGCTGACCACGGTCACCTGAGGTAAGGGTGCGGCCGAAGGCGCTGCCTTTCCTGAGCCCCCGCAGCCGGCCAGGAACAATGCTGCACTGCTAACCAGCAACGGCGCCAAGTTCTTCACGATTCGTTCGATCCTGGGGGTTTGTTCTTGACAACCGTAGGGTTCGGCGCAAAATTAGCTGCCGAGGCAGTAGTCTTATGGACAGCAATCTTACCCGCGACCCCATGAATAGCAAGAAACGCCCATGCGCCGCAGCGCCGCTATGAAACCGGTTCACGGTGCGGCCACCCAGGCGCCGGATGATGAAATGAGCGTGGGCTTGCTCATCGGCCGGGCCCGGACCGCGTTGCTCACGAGCCTCGATCTGGAGCTCGAGCCGTTTGGGCTGACGGGCGCACAGTTTTCGGTGCTGAAGAATGTCGCCGAGGGCACTGCCGAGACGGCCGCGGACCTTTGCCGCACGATGCATTACGACACCGGGTCGATGACACGCATGCTCGATCGCCTCGAAGAGAAGGCCGTATTGCGCCGTGAGCGCTGCACGGAGGATCGCCGGGTGGTGTTTTTACGAGTGACCGTTACGGGCAGCGCACTCTTGCCGCGGTTGCGGGCTGCCGCGGCTCGGGTGCTCTCCCGGCACCTGGCGGGGTTCAGCGCGGGCGAAGTTGACAATCTCAAACATTATCTCGGCCGGATGATCGAGAACGGACTTCCGGTGAACCCATGAGTGCTGCACTTCCAAACGCCCCGGCACGAGTCGGGATGCCGCGCTCCGCTGGTGGATTGCGAGCTGCGCTGCTCGTTGTCGCAACGTCATGCGCGGTACTCACCGGCTGCATCGCGCGCGGGGATTGGAAAGCCTCGCGGGCTGTCGCCCCGCAGGATCTCTCGGCCGGCCGCACGCTCGCAGCGGCAAAAATCGATGCCGCGGCATGGCCGACCGACACCTGGTGGCGCGGTTATGGAGACCTCCAACTCGACGCGCTCATCGATGAGTCGCTTGCGGGCAACCCCTCACTCGAGATGGCGCAGGCGCGGTTGCGTGCGGCGCAGGCGGAGGCCACGAGGGCGAACGCTGCTCGTCAACCGACGACGACTCTCGACGGCGAGGTCAATCGACAGCGATATCCGCAGAACGGCCTTGTCCCGCCGCCATATGCGGGAAGCTACGTGACGCAAGCTCGCCTCGCGCTCGACTTCAGCTACGACATCGACTTCTGGGGACGCAACCGTGAAGCGTTGGCGGCCACTCGTGCCGGGGTGCAGGCTGCCGAAGCTGACAAGGCCGCTGCGCGGCTCGCACTGAGCGTCGCGGTGGCGCGCGCCTATTTCCAGCTCGATCTGTCTTACGCTCTTTTCGATGTCACGAAAGCCAACCTCGAGCAGGAGTCGTCGATTCTCGAGCTCACGAAGCAGCGCGTCGGCGCCGGGCTGGAGAACACGGCGCGCGTGAAGCAATCGGAGGGCATGCTCGCGCTCGTCCGGGCGAGCGTCGTAGCCAATAAGGCGAACATCAATCTTGCGCGCAATGCGATCGCTGCGCTCGTCGGAGCGGGACCCGACCGCGGACTGGATCTCAAAAGACCGCAGCTCACGGCGCCCGCAGACATTGCGCTGCCTTCGGCGCTGCCGGTCGACCTACTCGGCCGTCGGCCTGATGTGGCCGCCGCGCGCTGGCGCGTCGAGTCGGCTGCCCGTGGCGTGGCGGCTAGCGAAGCGGCGTTCTATCCCAACGTGAACCTCATCGCCTTCGCCGGCCTGCAGAGCATCGGATTGTCCAAACTTCTCGACGCGTCGGACACCATAGTCGGAGGCGGTCCCGCGGTCAGTCTGCCATTGTTCAACCGTGGCGCGCTTCGAGGCGCGCTCGAAGCGCAGCAGGCGCAATACGACCTCTCCGTCGGCCAATACAACCAGAACCTGATCGATGCGGTTCATGAGGTTGCCGACGTCATGACGAATTGGGTGGCGCTCGAGCAGGAGGTGGTCGAAGCGCGCATTGCGCTGGAGTCCGCGCAGCGCTCCTACGACCTCACGCGTGATCGCTATGGCGCCGGGCTCGACAATTACCTGAGCGTGCTGTCGGCCGAGAACCAGGTGTTCCTCGCCCAGGCGTTGGGAGCGGAGTTGCATGCGCGCCGGCTGTCGTTCAGCACGGATCTGATTCGAGCGCTGGGTGGGGGTTACTTGCCGGCGGATGTGCCGCTTCCCCAGCCACCCCAATAACCTGTCCTCAATCAGTGGGTTCAACTTAGATGGACGCAACGGTCGCACCTGCTCCTCCTTCCACGGCGCGCTGGATGCAGACGCGTCGCGGACGGTGGCTCCTTATCGTGACGGCCGTGGTCGTCATTGCCGGGCTCGCTGCCATGGCCTATTGGTGGCTGTATGCGAGCAACTACGAGCAGACGGATGACTCGTATGTCGCCGGCGACCTGGTCAACGTCAGTTCGCAGATCAGCGGCACCGTAGTATCGATTGCCGCCGATGAGACCGATTTCGTGCAGGAGGGCCAGGAGCTCGTGCGGCTCGATAGCACGGACGCACAGATCGCCTTGCACGAGGCGGAAGACCAGCTTGCGAAGGCCGTCCGGCAGGTCCACACCGTGTTCACCAGCCGCGACGAGCTAGGCGCCATCCTCGCGCAACGGCGCGCAGACCTCAGCCGGGCGCGGTCGGACCTCAGTCGTCGCAAGAGCCTGGGCACCTCAGGCGCTGTTTCCGCAGAGGAAATCTCGCACGCCGAAGAAGCCGTGAATGCGGCCCAACAGGCATTGATTGCGGCGGAGAAAGGCCTTGCCGGAGGCACCGCGCTGCTAGGTCGGACGGGCGTCTCCGACAACCCCGACGTGCAGGCGGCCGCGACTGCGGTGGAACGCGCTTGGCTCACCTTGCGACGTAGCAGTATTCGCGCCCCCGTCTCGGGCTACATCGCCAAGCGCTCTGCGCAACTGGGCGAGCGGACTACGTCGGGTAATTCACTGATTGCCATCGTGCCCCTCGACCGCCTGCGGGTGGAAGCGAACTTCAAGGAGGTACAGCTGAACCACATGCGCATTGGCCAGCCAGTGAACGTCGTGGCGGATCTCTACGGCGGCCGGGTGCAATATCGGGGCACGATAGCCGGACTCGGTCTGGGCACTGGCGCCGCGTTCGCACTGCTGCCGGCGCAGAATGCTACCGGCAACTGGATCAAAGTCGTGCAGCGCGTACCGGTACGAATCGCACTCGATCCGCAGCAGCTCGCGGCGCATCCGCTTCGCATCGGCTTGTCGACGCGCGCGAGCGTCGACGTGCGCGATGACTCCGGTCAGCAGTTGGCCCAGGCGCCGCGGAAAGAACCGGTGCTGAGCACCGGCATTTACGAGATCGACAGGAGCGAGATTACCGTGCGGATAGCACAGATCGTCGCGGAGAACGCGCCAGTTGGGGCGCACAAAGCCTCATCGGCCGCGCAGGCGCCCCAAGGTCCGCCGACCGCACGATCTGCTCACCGCGGGCAACACTCTGCCGGGATCCAGCCCGCCGTGCCTGCAGATCACACGCTGGCAACGGCGCATCCGCGCCGCGGCTCGGGTTGAATTCCCGAACCGACTTTCAACAGCGGTCCGCAAGCCGCGCTGCCGCGCTCGGCCTCAATCCAGTGTGACGTAACCGAGCGGCAGGGCGGTCGTATACTTGATCGTCTCGAGCGCGAAACTCGCGCTCACGTCCAGAAATTCCACCGCAGAAATGAGCCGCTTGTAGACCACGTCGTACGCATCGATGTCCGGGACGACGATGCGCATGAGGTAATCCACATCACCGCTCATGCGGTGGATCTCCGTCACTTCCGGGATGTCGCGCACGACGCTCACGAACTTGTCGAACCATGCCTGGTTGTGGTTCGCGGTCTTGAGCATCACGAAAACCGTGGTGCCCACATTCAAGGCGCGCGCCTCGAGCAATGCCACGGTCCGCTTGATGACACCGTCTTCCTGCAACTTCTTGATCCGCCGCCAGCAGGGCGCTTTGGACAAGCCCACCCGGTCGGCGATGTCCGCGGCCGTGAGCTCGCCGTCGTGCTGCAGGAGCTCCAGAATTTTGCGGTCAAGCTTGTCCACGGAACGTTCTTCTGGGTACTGCCTATGGCGCGCAACATTGTTGCCCAGATGCCGCCGTTACGCCATGCCTTCGCAACCGGGTAGCTCGAGATTATCGCTAGCATGGCAGCATGGATTTGCACCGGCTTTTCACAGAACACCCCCAGTCCGTCAACGAGACGTATACGGAGCACATGGGGAGAGCCGCGTGGTTCGGGGCACGCCTGGTGCTTGCCGGCATGGCCTGTATGGTGCATGCCGCGCTGCCGTTCGTGTTCGTCCGCACGGGCAGCCGGGCCATTGAAGACTTGAATGCCCGGATGCTCGCCACCCGCCGCGCTGCGCCGCCCGCCGTCATGGCTGGCGAGCACCGCCCCCTGTAGGTCGTGAAGGCGCTGCTCAGAGCGCTATCACCGGGCTGGACTTCCTTGCGTCAACTGGCGCCAGGCGTGGCAATTGCCATCGTTCTCGCCGTGCTCGCCAAAATAATGGCGGAGGGGGTCGCACACGGTGCTGCCGGTCTGCCGAAGATTCCTCTGAGCCCCGTCATGTATGCCGTACTGCTCGGGATGCTCTGGCGTAATACGGTCGGCGTGCCCGCCTGGACGACGGACGGTCTGAATTGGGCCATGCACCGGCTGCTGCGGACGGGTATAGCGCTGGTTGGCTTGCGTCTGACTCTGAGCGGGGCGACGGCCATTGCCGCCACGGCGCTACCCGTTGCCATCGGGTGTCTTGCTACCGCTCTCATCGCGGGCACCGTGATTGCCCGACTCCTTCACGTGCCGAAGCGGCTCGGTATTCTTCTCGCTATCGGTACGGCCGTCTGCGGGTGCACAGCGGTCGTGGCGATGTCACCGGTTATTCGGGCGCGTCATGCGGAGACCGCTTTCGCCGTCACCTGTGTTGTGTTGTTCGGCTGTACCGCCATGGTGTTCTACCCTTGGGTAGCGGGCCATTTCTTCGGGGCCTCGCCCGTACACGCCGGCATTTTCCTGGGCACCGCCATTCATGATACATCGCAGGTGATCGGCTCGGCGCTCATCTATTCGCAACAGGCGGGAGCGCCTGAGGCACTCGCCGCGGCGAGCGTGGCCAAGCTGCTGCGCAATCTGTCGATCGCCATCCTCATCCCTGTCGCCGCGTGGCTGACGCACCGGGAGGAGGCTTCCGCCGCGGGTCACTCCGCGCCGTTGGAACGGACTTCCGTCGCGAAACTCGTGCCGTTCTTCGTGCTGGCTTTCATCTTCTTCATCCTCGTGCGCACCGCAGGCGACTCCTTGTTCCACGGGGCCGCAGCCGTCAACGCGCTGGGCGCAGGCGCGCCAATGGTCGCTCCCGCATGGAAAGCCGCCGTGGACGCTGGGCAGACCGCGTCGGATCTCTTCCTCATCTGTGGAATGACGGCTGTTGGCCTGAGTGTCTCGTTCACCGACATGTGGCGTATCGGTTGGCGGCCACTGGTGGCGGGGCTCGTCATCGCCACGCTCGTGGGTGCCTGCAGCCTGGCTCTAACGCTCTCGATGCTGCACTTCGCCTAGGAGCCTGTCGGATAGTCGCCTGCTCATGCGACGCCGACTCCAGCCGGCGTGCACGCCGCCCTTGTCCGACACTCAGGCGATTTTGCCGTCAGGCCGACTCGGCCGGCGAGTGAATCACGTAGCCGCCCGATTTCTCGTCGCGCTCGAGCCCAATGAGCCGGCGCTGCGCGGCTTCCTCGAGAAGCGCGTTGAAGGAGCGAAAGCCGTAGTAGCTTTCGTTGAACCCCGGGCTGCGGCGCTTCAGGGTCTGCTTGACCATCGAGCCCCAGATCTTGTCCTCCGCGCCACGCTCGGCCAGCAGCGCGTCGATGGTCGCGAGCACCAGGTCGAATGCCTCCTGCTTCTTGTCCTCTTCCTTGCCTTCGCTGTCCTTTGTTTCGGCGGCAGCGGCTGTCAGGGGCGTCGCCGTCGCCGAGGTCGTAGCAGCCGGCGCGGGTGTTCGCTTGCGCGGGTTGCGGCGCGCCTTGAGCTGCTCCCGGACAAGATCGTCGTAGTAGATGAACTCGTCGCAATTGGCGATCAACAGGTCGGACGTCGAGTTCTTCACGCCGACGCCGATGACACCCTTGTTGTTCTCGCGGAGCTTGCTGACGAGCGGCGAAAAATCGGAGTCGCCGCTGATGATGACGAAGGTATCGACATGCGTCTTCGTATAGCAGAGATCGAGCGCGTCCACGACCATGCGGATGTCCGCGGAGTTCTTGCCCGATTGCTTGACGTGCGGGATCTCGATGAGCTCGAAGCCGGCGTGGTGCATGCCGGCCTTGAACTCCTTGTAGCGGTCCCAGTCGCAGTAGGCTTTCTTGACCACGATGGAGCCCTTCAGAAGCAGCCGCTCGAGCACGCGGGTGATGTCGAACTGCGCATAGCGGGCGTCGCGCACACCGAGCGCGATGTTCTCGAAGTCGCAAAACAGTGCGAGGTTAGTGGTCTCGGCACCAGAGGGCATGATGAGTCTTTCCGCGTCGCATCGGTAATTTCCGAAGCCGCGGATTCTGACAGGACTCGGTCCGTGCCGTGTGGGGTTTTCCCTGGGCCGCAGAGCCTCCGACCGTCGCCGGGCAGCCCGGGCAGGGCGAGCGGGCCCGAACATCACCCCAAAGGGCGGGAATCCGGCACCCGGCGGCAGCGGACTGGCTCATCCGCCACCGACGTTTTGCGGATATATCCCTGGAGGGGCGCCTCAATGGCCGCATGGCTATCGGGTGCGGGCGGCTTCAGATGGCGAGCCAGCGGCCGTGCCCCGCGCCTCCCGGGCATTTTTTCGCAGGAAGGCCGTCCCTTCGATATGTTGGATGATCAGGCGCGCCTGCCGGGCGTCGCACAGGTTACGTCGGATCAGAATCCGCAGCGCCGCGCCCATGTGCTCCGCCAGAGCGCCGATGATCACCACGCTCTCGTAGCGGCGGCTTAGTCCGGGCAGCATTTTATTGATGTCGCGCACGCATGCGTGCAGGCCGCTTTCGAATGATTCCACGATACCTCGCAGGGTCCCGGCTTTACGCATGAAGGGCCGGCCGGGTTTGTAGGATATAGCCCGTGGACCAAATGCCACAAGGGTGTGAATCATCTTTGCTACGAGTCAGTGAATCGCGACTGCGGATATGCGGGCAGAACAGATCTCGACAGCGTTCGGGCAGGTATTGCGTGAGCAGCGCAGTACGCGGGGCCTTTCCCAGGAGGAGCTCGCCCTGGCCGCCGATGTCGACCGCACGTTCGTGAGCCAAATGGAGCGCGGCATCCGTCAGCCGACGATCACCACCCTCTTGAAGCTGGCCGGGGCGCTGGGGATCCAGCCGTCCACACTGGTCGCCCGCATGGAAAAAGCGCTGCGCTGAGCGCGGGGAGCGGCACGGCCTCCCCCGTGCCGGCCACGGCACTCGCCTGCCCGACCGCGCCGGTCGCGCTACGCAATCGCCTCAATTCCCTCAAACAGTGACCTCCGTCACGCTGCGGTTCTGCATCGCAGCGCGGAACTGCCGAAATAGCTCGTGAGAACAGCAACTTCAGGCTAATGGCCGCCGGGGCGGATCAATTCGCAAGCAAATACTCATAGCCGCCTGCCTGGCCGCGATGGCCCTCATAGCGGGTGCTTTTTATTCAGCCAGAGCCGTTCTGAGCCACAGTTTCGCCGGCATCGAAGCCGATGAGGCGCGGCAGAGCATCGAACGGGCGCAGCAGGCGCTCCAGGCGGACCTGCACCAGCTCGATGCCGTGGTCGAGGATTACGCTCTCTGGGACGATGTTTACCACTTCGTCGAACGTGGCAATCCCGAATTCATGGCCAGCGGCTTTACCAGGCGCAGCCTCGACAACATTCACGTCGATATCGTATGGCTGATCGATCGCACGGGCCGTACCGTCGCACAGCTCGCGATGAACAACACACTTCCGGGTGGACTAGGTCAGCTCGGCCCCGCTACGTCCGCGCGCCTCCTGAGCTATGTATCGCTGCTGACGAGGCCGGGTGGCCGGATGGTTCCGAGGGCGCACCTCGTGCGCATGCCGGAAGGGGCGCTCGCCATCGCTGCCGCGCCCATTGTAGGCAGCTCGCAACCGGAAACCAGTGTCGGAACTTTGGTATTCGGCCGGTATCTTCACGCGGGGCTCATTGCGCGCCTGGAGGAGACGAGCCAGGCACCGATCCGGTTCACCCTGCTCGATGAACGCGGCAAGCCGCTGCTCAGCGTGCCGCAGGCGGTGAGTGATTGGCTCGCCAATCCCGGCAAGCGAGCGGACTTGCTCGTGCAAGCGCAGGATCCTGCCACGCTCGGCTGCCATGCACTGCTGCGCGACATCAAAGGTCATCCGTTGGCCGTTATCTCCACGACAGTGTCGCGTGGGGCGCTTCAGATCGGCAAGCGGACCATTACGTGGGTCGTAGCGACGCTGATGGCCGGCTTTGCAGTTGTCGTCGTGTTGCTCGTGTCGCTTCTCAACAGGAGCGGACGTAGCCGCGCCGCCGCCCAACGCCAGTGGCTCGATCAGCAGCGAAAGTTGTTGCGCCTGACGCGACGTGACGCACTCACGGGTCTGCCGAACCGCGTGCACCTGCAACGGCTGTTGCCGCGCCTGCTGTCAAGGGCGACCCGCGACGGCTCGCGCCTTGCGCTGTTATATCTGGATCTGGATCACTTCAAGAACGTCAACGACTCTCTCGGTCACGGGATGGGAGACAAGTTGTTGGCGGCCGTCGCGCAACGGCTGCGAATCTCGGTAGCCGCCCACGACCTCGTCGTACGCACGGGCGGCGACGAATTCGTCATAGTGGCTACCATGCTGCCCGATGCCGCGGTCGTCAACTCCATTGCCGAACGCATTCGAGCGGCGTTCGCGGTGCCGCTCGATGTCGACGGGATTACGTTGTCCGTAGCGCCGAGTATCGGGATAAGCGTGTACCCGGAGGATGGTTCCGATCCGGAACAACTGCTCAAGCACGCCGACATCGCACTGTACACCGCCAAGGACCGCGGCCGCGGCAACCACCAGTTCTACACTCCCGAAATGAACGCCCGCCTGCGCGAGCGTCTCGGCCTCGAGCGCGCTTTGCGCCTGGCGCTCGACAACAACGAGCTGTCCCTCGAGTATCAGCCCTGCTTCGATCTGCAGACGCTGCGGACCGTGAGCCTCGAGGCGCTCATCCGCTGGCGTACCGCCGATGGCACTTACATTCCCCCGTCGCGGTTCATTCCGATCGCCGAGCAGAGCAATCTCATCGTGGAGATCGGCGACTGGGTGCTCCGGCACGTTTGTCTGCAGTTGAGCGAATGGCAACGCGAGCGTCTGCCGCTCGTGCCCGTGTCGGTCAATATCTCTGTGCGGCAGTTCGAGAAAACGCCTCTGGCGAGCGTCGTCGCGGGTCTCGCGCAGGAGCTCGGCATCGATGCGAGCCTGCTGCACTTCGAGATCACCGAGAGCGTGGCGATGCAGAATTCGCAGCAGCAGTTGGGTGCGCTGCAGGCATTACGCAATCTCGGCTCGCGCATTCTCATCGACGATTTCGGGACCGGGTATTCGAGCCTGAGCTATCTCAAACACCTGCCGATCGACACGCTGAAGATCGACCGCGCCTTCGTCCGGGACATGGCCGCGGATGCCAATGATGCGGCGATCGTGCGAGCCATCGTCGGTGTCGCCAAGAGTCTGGGCCTGCTGCTGGTCGCGGAAGGGATCGAATCGGCCGAGCAGCTCGATTGCCTGCGCAAGCTGGGTTGCGAGTGCGGGCAGGGCTTCTATTTCAGTCCTCCGGTTTCCGCCCATGCCTGCCGGAACATACTGTGGCAGCTGCGTGGAGCGCGCAGCCTTCCGGAAGTCCCCAGGCTGCGCCTGCTCCAGCCTACGAGCTGAGGTAGTATCGGCGCCGGTCGGTGCGCCAATGGGGGGAGAATGGCTTCGCGAGCAAAAACAAAAGTATCACGCCGGGCCGCCGAAGAGGCGGTTCGCACGCTACTGCGCTGGGCCGGTGAGGATCCGGACCGCGAAGGGCTGCTCGAGACCCCGACGCGGGTCGTGAAGGCCTACCGGGACTGGTTCTCCGGCTATGAGATCGACCCTGCCGACTACCTGCGCCGCACGTTCGAGGAAGTCGGCGGCTACGACGAAATGGTAGTGCTCCGGGATATCTCGTTCGAGTCCCACTGCGAGCATCACATGGCACCGATCATTGGACGGGTGCACGTCGGCTATCTCCCGACCAACAAGGTGGTTGGCATCAGCAAGCTCGCCCGCGTGGTCGACGGTTACGCGCGCCGGTTCCAGGTGCAAGAGAAGCTGACCGCACAGATCGCCGGTTGCATTACGGATGTTCTCAAGCCCCGCGGTGTCGGCGTCGTCGTCGACGCCACCCACCAGTGCATGACGACCCGCGGCGTGCATAAGCGCGGTGTGTCGATGATTACGAGCCGGATGACCGGCTCGTTTCGCGAAGATGCCCGCACGCGCGCGGAGTTTCTACAGTTTATCGGGATTCACGGCGGTTAGAGAAAGCGCGGCGTTTGCGTGAACCTGCTGATAGCGGTCGCGCAAGAACCTCCGCCAGGGAGCCTGTTGACTCAGGCCCCTCTGGCGGACACTCGAAGGCGACAGGGTCGCTACTCGGTTTTGTGTTCGACTTTCTTGAAGTCCGCGGGGACTTCGAAGACATCCGGGCTCGCGCTGTCGGTGGAAATCGACACCAGCTCCGACGTCATCGTGATGAGCGGCACGAGGCCGCCTGGCAGCGCTGGGGCGGGGGCTGGCTGTGCCGCGGCGTCCGCCGTTGCGGGCGGCGGCGAGTCGTCCTTCTTGCGGTGGAACAGCGAGCCGAGTTTGCCGCCGATCTGGCCCGCGAGGCCGCCGGGAGTGTTGCTTGTACCGGAGGAGCTGCCTTCGCTGTTGCCCTGCTGCGAGGAGGGCGCGTTCTTGCATTGCTCGCCGCCGAAGGCGAACGCAAAGCTCGTCTTGACCGGATAGCCCTTCACGTCCTTGGTTTTACTGGCGATCTGCGTCCAGATGCCTTTGTACTGGCCGAACATCGACTGCGCGCGCCGGCTGATGTCCTGGTCGTATGCGGTATCCAGGCCCATCTTCTGCGCGTACGCGTGCTGGAACTTGTTGGCTTCGGCACCGGAGGTGAACTTGGGAGCGAGCCATTCGTCCAGGGACAGGGCCACTTCACAGATCGTGCCCGTCTGCCGGTCCTTGCAGGGCTGCGAGGCGGTGATGGTGAGGCGCTCGGCTTCATAACCGGCGTAGGTGGCCTTCTCGCCGGAACGCTTGACGTCGACTTTGGGGTCGAGCCACTCGCATTTGGAATCGTCCATCGGCTTCGGGCTGGCCTGCTGGTTCTGCTTCGTGCTGTCCATGGCCTTCTGGAGCTGGGTGCGCAGCTCTTCGAAGGTCACTTCCGTATATTCCTTCTTTTTCAGATTGAGGCGATCGATCCTGTCCTGATCGAGTCGCACGATTTCCGCGGTCGGGCCGACGGCGCTGCGCGCGAGCATGCGAATAAACCGGGACTGCAGCTGCAGATCGCTTTCGTTGCGGGAGCGCTGCCCCGAGATGATCATCTTCGTAGTGCCCGACATGTTGCCGACGCTCATGATGCCGACGCCTTCGACCGAGATTTTGTGCTCTAACGTGATATCCGCCACTGCTACGTTGGCGGTGAAGGCCGCAACGGCGCCGAGCGTCGCCACGGTAGCGGCGAGCGAAAGCTTCGTGACCATAACGTCTCCCCCATTGGTGTTGTCTTTGAGGACACATCGTACCAAGGGGGCAGGCGCGTGGCACTAAGGTCAGGCCGCCGGGTCTGACCAGCCGCGCGTTGTTCAGTGGTTCTGCCGGTCCGGCGACGCTAAGGGTGGCGGCGTGACTCGTTCGAGCCGACGGCGGGTGGGGCGGGGACAGGGCCTGCTGGCGTTCCCGCTCACGGGCGAAGCAGCGGGTAGCGAGCGACGCTCGCTACCCGCGGTACCGGAGACTTCAGGCCGTCAACGCGGTCGGATCTTTACGCGAGGTGCGCTTCCGTTCGGCCTCCTTCAGGAAACGCTTGCGGATGCGGATCGATAGTGGCGTTACTTCGACCAGCTCATCGTCCGCAATGAACTCGACCGCATACTCGAGGGTGAGCTGGATCGGCGGCGTGAGGATGATGGCCTCATCTTTGCCGGCAGCACGAATGTTGGTGAGCTTCTTCGTCTTCGTGGG
>JAQGOC010000272.1 GCA_028293805.1 Gammaproteobacteria bacterium | reverse complement strand
CCGCCGCCGAATAGCTTGATCTCCAGCCGCTCGCGCGTGGCGCCGAGCTTCAGCAGGTCGTTGATGAGGCTTTCCATCGCATACGAGCCGTACCGCGTGGCAAGGCCGACGGCCGGGTCGAGCCAGTTGTTGGGGCCGACGGAATGATCCTCCGGCAGCATGAAATGGTTCATGCCGCCCACCTGCAGCTTCGGATCGCGCACACAGGCGGACACGCAGGAGCCGAGCACGGTGGACACCACCTCGTCGCCCTTCGTCACGTAGTACTCGCCCGGCAGGATCTTGACGCTCCAGCGCGCATGCTCCGGATCCCAGTAGCGCTGAATATGGGCGAAGCCCGGCAGCATCGGCACGGGCTCCTCGGCCGCCCCCCTGTTGAGGTAGGCACGCATGTCAGGTGCGCCGGTACACGGTCTTGCCCAGGGGAACGTAGCTCTCCGAGACCTTGAACAGGCTCTCGGAATGGCCGAGGAACAGCAGGTCGCCGGGGCGCTGCAGATGGGCGACGCGTGCGAACAGCTCGCGCTGGGTGTCCTTGTCGAAGTAGATCACGACGTTGCGGCAGAAAATCGCCTCCAACGGTCCCTTCATCGGCAGGTGATGCATGAGATTGAGCTGCTTGAACGTAATCAGACTCGCGAGCTCCGGCGACACCTCGTAGCAGAGTCCCTCGCGCGCGCGCCGCTCCACGAAGAATCGGGACAGGCGCTGCGGCCCGAGAGCGCGCACCCGGTCGGCAGTGTAGACACCGCGGCTGGCCCGTTCGAGCACGTCCGAGTCGAGATCGGTCGCGAGAATCTTCACGTCCCAGCGCCGCAGGTCCGGAAGGGTTTCGACGACCGTCATCGCGAGCGAATACGCTTCTTCGCCGGTCGAGCACCCGGCCGACCAGATGCGCAGGCGACGGGTGGGGGCGTGCTCCGCCGTGAGAGGCTTCAACACCTGCTCGCGCAGATACTCGAAGTGATGATTCTCCCGGAAGAAGGCGGTGAGATTCGTGGTGATCGCATTGCAAAGCTCGGCGATCTCCCGGCCGCCGTCGCCCGCCAACACATCCCGGTACTCGGCGAAGGTCCGCAGTCCCAGCGTGCGCAGGCGGCGCGCCAGCCGCCCATACACGAGCTCCCGCTTCTGGTCCGAGAGATTGATGCCGGTGAGCTGCTTTACCAGATGGCGCAATGCGTCGAAGTCTTCATTGCCGAAGGCGAACTCACGCGCCCGGGGATTAGCGAGCGCCTCACGCAGTTGGGTAAAGGACATGCGGCAACTCGTCAGAACAGCTCGACGCTGCCTTCGTTGGCGTGCAGGGCCGGGAGCGCAGAGTGCGCGCCCGAACCCGGCAGCAGGAGATTGAACAGCGTCCTATGCGAGTCCGAGGTGAAGCGGCCGCGCAGGTTCTCGAGCAACGCCTGCCAGCTCTGCTGATCCCGGGGTACGGGCCGCCCCGCGGCGTCCGTCGATACTTCTTCCGCTGCAAGGCTCGCCAGGAGATTGCGCACCTGCGTGAGCTGTTGTGTCAGGCGGTCGTGGAACTGCAGGCTTTCGACGCAAACTGCGATGTCCTGCGCGAGCTGTTCGCGCTGGCGCGCGTACTCAGCGGTGGCAGGCCCGGCCGGCGCGCGGGTCCTGAGGCCGCTGCTGCCTTCGCCGTGCAGGAGCCGGGCCATGCGCGCCAGCGAGCCGCTGAGCGCCTCGACGGGTGCATGCGATTCGTACAGCGCCAGCTCGATGAGAGCCGCGGCTGCCTCGACCGGGGTCGCCGCTTCGGCGCGGCGGCGTGAGGCCAACAGAGCCGGAAACTTGCCGGTGATACCGGCGTCGCGCCCCGCGCGGGGCTCATTGTGCAATCCAGCATCGCGAGCTCGCGACGGCACGTCGACGGTTGTCCTTGTGTCGTTTCGAGCGTCGGACGGACGCCGAACGTCTGTATGTCGCTTCATGTTTTTCTGCTGATCACCTTGCCGCAGGCTTTGTCCTTCGCGTTGCTTCCTCCTTGAGCGCGCTCGGACCCCGGCGCGGCCGAGCGCCGCGCCGGGGATGGTTGACCATCACTGCAACTGCGTCAGGTCCGCTCGTCTTCAGCCGCTCTTCGACTTGAACGTACGCACCTGCTCGTTGAACTTGCCGGCGACTTTCGTCAGCGTGTCCACGGCGAGGTTGTGCATCTTTTCCTGCTCGCCGGGGCTCAGGCGGTTCTGCTTCGTCTCGAACTCCAGACATTTCAGGTAGGTGTCGACGTCGCCGTTGTATTCCTTCAGGGTCTGCATCGCCGTGACCATTTCCTGCTCACTGGCGGTCTTGCCGTCGGGAATCTTGCTTGGTGCCGGCGGCAGTACGCAATCCGCGTGAGCCGTGACGCTCACGGCGTAAGCAATGGCCAGTGCCGCAAGCATTCTCTTCGGGGAGTTCATGAATAATCCTCGTTCGTTCAGGTGATGGTGAAAAAAGTCAGCCGAGCACTTTCGCAACGGTCGCCAGCAGTTTCTCGGGATTGAACGGCTTCACGAGCCAGCCGGTCGCTCCCGCGGCCTTGCCCTGTTGTTTGCGCTCGGTGGTCGCTTCCGTCGTCAACACCAGGAGTGGCACGTACGTGTAGCTCTCGCGGCTGCGTAACTCGCGCCCGAGCGTGATGCCATCCATGTTCGGCATGTTCACGTCCGTGATCACGAGGTCGAATTTTTGTTTTTCGGCGATTTCCAGCGCCTGGCAACCATCGTTGGCCTGGCTCACCTGGTGACCGGCGCCGGCCAGCGTAATGCCCACCATCTGGCGCATCGCCGCCGAGTCGTCTACCGCTAGTATCCGAGCCATCGCTCATCTCCGTTCGTTATTGTGCTCATGCTCAGAACTCCCGCCATTCGGCATCGCCACCGCTGCCGTTGGCGCGCGCTGCGGTCTTGCGGGCTGGCGTGGCCGCCCCATCCGCCCCGCCTGCGGCGGCCGCGGGTTTGCCCCCTTTGGCCGCCCACGGGCGCTGACCTCCGCGGCGATCCGAACGTGCCGGGCCGTCCGCGCGGGTTGTTGCCGCCGCTCTCGGAGCGGCGGCGCCGTTCGTCGTTGCTGCGAATGCCGCTTCGGCCACGCGATAGCGGGCGAGCATTTCGTTGAGGCCGCGGACCTGTTCGGCCATCGCCTGGGAGGCGGCCGTGGCTTCCTCGACGAGCGCGGCGTTCTGCTGGGTGAGCTCGTCCATCTGCATGACGGCCCGGTTGACCTGCTCGATGCCGGAGGACTGCTCGCGGGAGGCGGCGGCGATCTCGGCGACGATGTCGGAGACTTTCTTCACCGAGGCCACGATCTTCTCGAG
>JAQGOC010000235.1 GCA_028293805.1 Gammaproteobacteria bacterium | reverse complement strand
CCGTCGACGACGGATAAATAGTTACGAAGAGGCCGTCGCGGAGCTCCAGTACGTGGCGCAGCGATGCATCGATGCATGGACTAACCCAGACGAGCCGATACTCCTCAGTCTTTCGGGTGGCTTCGATTCCGCGGTAGTGCTCGGATGCTTGAGCAACTCGCCGGGCCGTCCGGACATCACGTGTCTCCATCATTTCACGGCAAACGCGCACGACGATGAGCGCCGCTACGCACGCCTGGCCGCAGCACGTGCCGGCGTCGAGCTGCTCGAGCACCCGATGGATTCGGCTTGCCAGCGCTTCGATGCGCGCCTACTCGCGGTGCCCAGAGCGGCAAAACCCACGATCCTCGAGCTCTTCCGCCTGCTCGAGATCGAGTCGATCAACGGCTTTGCCGCGACGGCTGGCGCACACACTCTATGGACCGGCCAGGGCGGCGATCACGTTTTTTTGCAGACGACCAGCTGTCTGAGCGCCGGCGACTATGTCTCTTTGCAGGGCTTTCGCACTGGCCTCATCGAGGCGATTCGGGATGCGGCCCATCTGTCCCGGGAGCCGTACTGGTCCGTATTCAAGTCGACGTGGAAGCCGCGCCGAGCCCGCAAATCGGACCCGGCGCAAGCGGACCGTACGGCCTTCTTTATCGATCCCGCTGCCCTCCCGGACAATCCTTCGCAATACGTCGCGCACCCCTGGGACTGCGACGCGGAGGATCTTCCCAAGGGCAAACGGGCACAGATTCGATTTCTGGCGGAAGTGACGAACCGGCATCGGCCGATTTCTCGCCGCGAGCGTGCGCATCAGCACCACCCGCTACTCTCACAGCCGCTAATGGAAGTCTGCCTGCAAATTCCGACGTATCTTCTGCTTCGCGGCGGACGCGAGCGGGCGCTGGCGCGAGATGCGTTCGCTGACCGGGTGCCGGCTGAGATCATTCGACGGCGCGACAAAGGATCCATCCTGGCGCACATGACGCAGATGATCCGAGGAAGCGAACGTTTCATACGAGAGCTGCTCCTGGACGGCGTTCTCGCCAGGGAAGGAATTCTCGTTCGCGGCGACCTGGAGCCCCATATCGTGGACGGCCAGCCGTTACGTCAGGACCAGTATCTTCCGCTGGTGGCCTGTATCGCCGCCGAAGTCTGGGCGAGGACGTGCACGCAGCAGATCGTCGCAGTCGCCGCGTAACCCGCAACGTCCCGCGCGCCCACGGGTCGGATGACCGCCCAGGCCGGCGATACGCAGTGCCTACCAGCGCTTCGAGAGCCGTACCGATAACACTCGGCCCAGCGCATTGGCATTGGCACCGTCGAAATTTATGGCATAGATCGAATTCAGGACGAACGGCGGATTGCGGCCGGCAATGTTGGTAGCAATGATGCCCAACGAGGCGTCGGCCAAGGGTCCCTCGCCGGCGCTGAACCGGTATGTCAGGGTCATATCCACTGTGGTCCAGGACGCGATGGCGGTGGGTGAGCCGGTTCGATTGTCCGTGTATGAGTTGGTGAAGTTCACGAAAGAGGCTAACGTCAGGCCGGCGCGGCGTAGGACCGCCCGGCCGCGCATTTTCAGATCGACCGGACTGTAGGGCGTGTCCCGTATGGAGACCGTGGGTGCGCTGCCGGTGAACTGATTATCGAACCCGATGATGTACGTCGCATTGACACCGAGCTCGATGTTGCTGGGCGAGGCTTGGATCATCCAGGAGCCATCGAAATCCAAACCCCTCGTGTGGACGATCGAGAGGTTGTGCAGGCGCGAGTCGACCAGCGCGCCTATGCTCGACAGATCGATGCCGAATGGGTTCGCATATCCGGACGACGACGCGAGCTGTTGAACCAGGGCACCGGGCGGACTCCTCTGAATGACCATCGGTCCCAGGATCGCCTCCTGGCGCAGCGCATCTGTTATGTCGACGCTGAATTCCGGGTCCGCCACTACGTTGGTGAATCGGATGTCATAGTACGTCGCGCTTGCATGAACCTCCGGGACGGACTGTGAGGTGAAGTCCACGCCGAGAGTCCAGGTCTTCGCTTTCTCGGGCTTCAGATCGGGGTTGCCTCCGAACACTGCCAGTGTGTTCGTAAAGCCATCCGTACTGGGATCGAACTCCGGCAACGGCACCACCTGGAACGGCACGGGGTTCAGATCGCTCAGCAAGGGAGCCCGGAACGCGGTCCCATAGGTTCCGCGCAATTTGAGCTGAGCCAGCGGCCTGTATATCAGTCCGATCTGCGGATTGTTCGAAGAGCCGAAGTCGCTGTAGCGCTCGTCGCGATCGGCAAGCACGAGCTCGAGGCGGTCTGACCCTGAATGGTCGTGAGCTGGTGCGAGGAGCGGCACGCGCAGCTCGACAAATTCAGCCGTCACGTGGCGGCTGGGATTGAATTCGGTCATGCCGAGCAGATCCGAGCCGTCGAAGCGTTCCTGGCGAAATTGCGCTCCCACGGCGAAGCGAACGTCGCCGCTCGGCAGGGAATAGGCTGTGCCGTCCAACTTCGCATCGAAGGACAGGATTGCAGACTTGGCCCGGTCGTTCGCGGTGGGGGTCAGATCGCCGATGGCAACAGCCCCGTGACCCGTGCGGCTCCCCGAGTACGCCCCGCTCAATTCCAGCTGCGATCCGCGTGGCAGATCGATTCGTGCCGCCACACTGCCACTGTACGAATCGATCTTGGCGAGAGTCCGTTGTGGAACGTTGAAGGACGTGGTGTCGTCGTACGTTGATCTGCGGGAATACATTGCGTCGGCGAGCAGTTGCACTCCGGAGGGCAACGTGTCATCGACCGAAAAGAAGGCACCGTGTCGCACCTGCTCGGGAAGCAGCATGAAGGGCAGGGCGGCGGAGTTGCTGTTGCTGCGATCGCTTGCGCTGAGCGGCGTGCGATCCCAGTATTCGTATATCAGCAGCGCGGATCCAGTGTCCCAGCTATGGCCGAGAGTCTGGCCGACTTTCGTTTCGTGGGAGGACGTGCCGTCGGCGACCCCGTAACGAACGCGCGTTTCAGCTCCCTCGAGGTTGCGGCCGAGAATGAAATTCACCACTCCGCCAACGGCGTCCGATCCGTAGACGGCCGAGGCGCCGTCCGTTATCACCTCGATACGCTCGACTGCATTCAGCGGGATGAGCGACAGGTCGACAAAATTGCCACTCGTGTTTCCTGGGGCCACCCGATGTCCATCGATCAATACGAGGGTCGAGTCGTTGCCCAGGCCGCGCAAATTGATGCCCGTGGCATTGACCAGGTTGACGGCATTTCCGCCTCCCGTGACGGATGTGATGGTGGTTTCCGAGGCGCCGCCGTTGAAGTTCTGGGGGAGCGTCTGTATGAATTGCTGCACGGTGCTCGCGCCGGAAGCTTCGATCATATCTCTGTCATAGATCGCGATGGGATAGGCAGAGTCCGAATCGCCGCGTATGTGAGTGCCGGTCGCGGCGGCCGCCTGTTCGATCCCGTTGGAGGCCGGCTCCGCGCGTCCCGCCGGTGATATAACGGCAAGGGCTGTGAACGCGACCGCCCGAAAAACGCGCGCAACGGCGCCACTGGTTGCAGTATTCATGGAGTGAACTCGAGGACGACCCTCACGCGCTTGTCGACTGATGCGCTATTCACATAGGCGATGGCGTTGAGATTGGTTGCGACCAGATCGACGGCCAGTCGGGCGTCAGCGACCTGGAAGGGGGGAGTCATGCGACCGGAAAAGGTGACTCGTGCCCAGTAGGAGGTCATATCGGATAGATCCTTGTGCGCCAGTACGAGGTAGAACTGCGTGCGTTCGGGGCTACTGATGCCGAGATCGATGGGCAGCGCGGCCATGCCGGAGGGGAACGTGCGATAGCGCCCGACGAAAATGTCCAGGGCCTCCCGTCGGCTCAGGGCGTGCACGCTATTTGCCGGATTGACAATGACGGCCAACGTCTGCGCGCGCGCCGCTTGCGCCAGGAGGAGAGCGGCAAGCACGAAAAGGAGCTGCGCGGCTCTCACCCTGCGCTCAAAAGCTGCCATCCAGCGCAGGCGCGGACGCAGGCAGCTGCGAGCACGGCGGCGATGTAGCATGGGGAGCGCCGCGACGCTCCGCCGGACAGCCACATCATGATTTGCCTGGCCCTTTCACGTGGATGCGAACTGCGGACACTATATTGTGATCCCCTATGCGTAGTTGTGTCGGCGATCACTATTGTGGGTTGTACCGGCACAAAGAGCCGGCGCACCGTGTTGATATCACGAAACGGTGCCTCAAGCGGAACCCAGGTGATGCTGCTGCGCGGCAAATTGATGGAACGTGCTCTGCATCACTGTGTTCGGGTCGAGAGTGTCCGCACTGGTCATTGCGGCGACGTCCACCGCTTTCCGCCAGCGTGCTACCGCCATCGCCCGGCAGTTCCTGCAGACCGGCTCATTTCAAAATCCAGCACGAGGCAAATTGCTCGAAACCCGTAAGACCACCGTTCACGGCTGGCTCGACATTGCCGGTACCGGACTACTGCGCGTAACCGGTAATTCGGCGACGTACTTGCTCCGACACAGGGGCCCGACGTAGGCGGCGTGCATGGCCGGTTTTATGGCGGGTAACCGAAGCGCAGGATTCGGTTTATCGCGTTAAGGTCGAATCCCTCGGGATCGAAGGCGCCGCCGACCCAGACGAGCATGCTGGCGTGTTCCTCGTGCTTCGGATCTTTAATGGCGCGGAGAAATTCCTCGTACCCCGGGGGGCCACCGACATCGTCCGGCGGGGCGGCGCGCGCCCCGGCAACGCACAGCGGATAGGCCCACTCGGCGTTGTGTTTCTCAACGTCGCGTACTTCGATACGGCGCCAAACTGTCGCCAAAGTCGTATTCGTAGACGAATCCTCGAGCGGAATCACCGAGCGCGCCTTCCAGCGTGATCTTCTTTTCGTCCAACATCTCGAGCTCGTCCAGATCAGCGTCCGCCGTGCTATAGGCGTTTTCTCCGATCTGGAAGCTATGCAAATGAGAGTTGGTCCAGCCCATTGCCAACTGCAGCAGATCGTGTAGTTTAGGCAGCGTTAATTTTGCCGGCACCAGCAGCCGCCGCCGCCTTCTTGGGGCGATATCCTCCAACTCGATATACAGCTCGTAGATCCCCAGTGCTGTGCGCTTTCGAGCCACCATGTACAGTCCGATCGATAGTCAGCGAATCGTAACGCAGTCGACGGCGCGGCGCCGCCACTTGGTTTGTTAGGCCGTTCTGTGCAGATCTGACGGCAGAGGATCGATACCAAAATTCCGCTTCCACAGCCGCGGAGTGAGTTCTGCGATGCCGGCGGCCGGGTGCTCACCGACGCGCTGAAGGACATCGACGAGGTAGTAGTAGGGTTGATCTCGTGTAGGCGACAGGTCGTGAGCAGGCTCTGGATGGTGCCGACGTGTTTGGCGCCGAGTTCTGTCCAGATGAAGAGCCAGTTACGCCTAACGCAAGCGCCGCCAGCTTCAGAGCGGCGGCGGTGATGCGCCGCCCCTCATAATCATCGATCGCGCGGAGTAGGGCACCGATTCCTGCCGGATCGGCGAGCGACGCGTGGTTTCGCGCAACGACGCGAACCAAGGCACTGCGCAGATCGGCGCTGATGACTCGCTCCGCACGCCCGGTGGCGATGGCGTACCGGCCCTACAACTGCCCGGGGCCGGACTCGAACCGGCACGGCCTTGCGGCCGAGGGATTTTAAGTCCCTTGCGTCTACCGATTTCGCCACCCGGGCACCGGATGAGTCGGGGGGCGGGATTCTACAGAACTCGGGCGCGGTGGCTCCACTGGCGGGCACTGTTGCTCATGGCGCTAAGCCCCTGAATTTGCGAGACTCGCGCGCCATTGTCATGAGCGGCGCGGGTCATGTCGGATTGCTGCCTTAGAGGAGAGAACCTGCACTTGTGGCGGGGCGATCGCCACGTCCTCAGGGGCGTGGATTTCTCGGTTGCGCGCGGTGAGTGCCTGCAGGTCGCGGGTTCGAACGGCACGGGCAAGACGAGTCTGCTGCGGACCTTGAGCGGCCTCATGTATCCGGAAGAGGGCAGAGTCCTTTGGCAGGGCAAAGACGTTCGGGGAGATCTTCTGGGATTTCAGGCGGATATGGCCTACATCGGCCATGAACCCCCTCTAAAGGCTGACCTCACGCCCCGCGAGAACCTGCGTTACTGGATTGGTATTCGGTGGCCGATCTCGCGTGATGAAGAGGAGAAGGCATTGCAGCGAGTGGGTGCGCAGACCTGGAGCAATCGGCCGGTTCGGACGCTCTCAGCCGGCCAAAAAAGGCGGGTCGCCCTTGCGGGTCTGGCGCTGATGACCGTGCCTCTTTGGCTCCTTGACGAGCCTACGACCAACCTCGACACGGAGGGTCAGCGCCTGGTGGGCAGCCTTATAGAAGAGCACCTCGCCCGCGGTGGGCTCGTGGTGGCAGCCATCCATCACGATCTTTCCGTTTCCGCCACTGCCGTGCGGAGACTCGAACTCGCACGTGAATGATCAAATAATGGATCGAAGGGACCTTATCGGCGGGTCGCGCGACGTCCGTACCGGAGGCCGTGCGCTCACTCCCGCCTTGGCCGCAGCGCGCCTCACGCTCGTCCGCGACCTGAGACTTGCGTTTAGGAAACGCGGGCAACTGGTTCAGCCGCTGGTCTTTTTTGCCATCGTTACCACCTTGTTTCCATTGGCTGTTTCCCCTGAGCTGTCGCGTCTGCGAGACATCGCGCCCGGTGTGTTGTGGGTGGCGGCCTTGTTATCCTCCCTGCTGGCGCTCGAGTTTCTATTCCGGGATGACGCCCACGACGGTACGCTCGAACAGTACGCGTTATCCGGTCAGTCACTGACGTGGCTGCTGTTCGCCAAGACAGTGGCGCACTGGCTGTTGACGGGATTGCCGCTGGCGGTGATGGCACCGCTGGCGGGTTTGTCGCTCGGCGTTCCTGCGGCCGCGATACCGGGGATCGTTGCATCGGTCGCGGTTGGAAGTGTGGCGTTGAGCTTGATCGGCTCTGTCGGGGCAGCGCTTACGCTCGCAGTCAAGCGCAGTGGTGCGCTTTTGTCGCTGTTGACTCTACCGCTGGCGATGCCGGTGCTGATTTTTGGAGCGAGGGCCACCGAACTGGCGATCAAGGGGGGCGATTTCAGCGCGCCCTTGCAGCTGCTCGCGGCTCTCGCGGTGCTGGGCATCACCCTGGCGCCCCTGGCCACAGCCGCCGCCGTGCGAATCAACCTGGAGTGAACTGATATGGATTCTCCGGAAACGCTGGGTTGGTCGCTGAAAGGGCTGGCCCGTCCCCGGCCGCAGGCCGCTTTCAGCCCATAACCACACAAGAATCGAAAGAATGGCCTCCTGGACCTGGTTTCATCGCCTCGGCTCGCCGCCGTACATCTACAGCCTCGCTGCACGGCTGACGCCGTGGTTTGCCTGGCCGGCTGCCGCCCTCATTCTGGGGGGCCTCTACGGGGGTCTCGTGCTCGCCCCGCCGGATTACCAGCAGGGCGACGGCTTCCGCATCATTTATGTCCACGCACCGAGTGCTTGGATGTCACTCATGGTGTATATGACAATGGCGATATCCGCCGGCGTCGGTCTCATCTGGCGCATGAAAGTGGCGCATGCGGTGGCGGCGAGCTGCGCTCCCATCGGGGCTTCGTTTACGTTCTGCGCACTCGTGACCGGCTCCTTGTGGGGCCAACCGATGTGGGGAACATTCTGGGAATGGGACCCGAGGCTGACCTCGGAGCTCATCCTGCTCTTCCTCTACCTCGGCTACATGGGTCTGCGCTCGGCGATGGAGGACGTGCAGCGTGCGGACCGTTCCAGCGCAGTGCTGGCCGTGGTGGGCATCGTGAACGTACCGATCATTCATTACTCTGTGACATGGTGGAAATCTCTGCATCAGGCGCCGTCGGTGATGAAGCTGGCCAGGCCGGCCATGCCCCCATCGATGCTCATACCACTCCTCATGATGCTGCTCGGTTTCACGCTCTTTTTCGTAGCGGTGCTGCTCGTCCGGCTGCGTGGCGAGGTTCTGAGCCGCGAGCGTTCGGCGAGCTGGATTCGTGAAGCGGTGAGCCCATGAGTGAATTTCTCGACATGGGGGGTTATGCCGCTTACGTGTGGCCCTCGTATGGGCTCACACTCGTCGTCGTGGTGTTGAATATCGTATGGGCGCGACGACTGCTCGCGCGATCGCGTGAAGAGGCGCGACGCCGCCTCGCGATGCGTGTAGGAGGGGATACATGACTCCACGGCAAAGACGTATGACCCTCGTGTTCGGCATCCTGGCCGGCGTGAGCGCGGCCGGAGTACTTGCCCTGAGCGCTTTTCGCCAGAACGTCACGTTCTTTTTCGATCCAACGGAAGTCGCCGCGGGCAAGGTGCGCAGCGACGAACACTTCCGGCTCGGCGGGATGGTCACGCAGGGCAGTGTCCAGCGCTCCCCGGGCAGCCTCGAAGTGCGCTTCGTAGTGACCGACTTCAAGCACGATGTGCCCGTGAGCTACACCGGCGTGCTGCCCGATCTGTTCCGCGAAGGAACCGGCGTCGTGGCGCATGGGCACATGCGGGGCGACGGTACCTTTGTAGCCGACGAAGTGCTCGCCAAGCACGATGAGAAATACATGCCTCCGCAGGTCGCCCGCTCGTTGAAGAGACGGCATGGCGAATCGCGGAACCAGACGGGTGACCAGGTGCAATCCTCCACAACTTCACCGGCAGGTAGTTGAATGCTTCCCGAGCTAGGCCACTTCGCTCTGATCCTGGCGATGCTGCTCGCAGCGTTGCAGGCGTTCTTCGGCATCGCCGGACCCATGTTCGGCCGCGACCGCTGGCTCACGGCAGTGACGCCGGCCGTCGCCGGGCAGTTCGTGATGATCGGGACAGCGGTTGCCTGCCTCATCACCTCATTCGTCGGCAACGACTTTTCCGTCGCGTACATTGCGGAGAACTCGAATTCGGCGCTGCCCTTGTTTTATCGGGTCACCGCGATGTGGGGCGCGCATGAAGGGTCGCTGCTGCTGTGGATCTTCATCCTGAGCTGTTGGACGGTGGCCGTCACCATCGGCTCGTCCCGCCTGCCGCCGCGCTTTCAAGCGCGCGTCCTCGGTGTGTTGGGTCTCGTAAGCTTCGGGTTCCTGTTGTTCACACTGGCCACCTCCAATCCGTTCACGCGACTGGATCCGGCTGCGCCGGACGGCCGCGACCTGAATCCCGTCCTGCAGGACACCGCGCTCGCCATTCACCCGCCGATTCTCTATACCGGTTACGTTGGATTCGCCGTGGCGTTTGCATTCGCATGCGCGGCGATGCTCGAAGGCAGGCTCGACCAGAACTGGGCGCGCTGGACGCGGCCCTGGACGACTGCGGCATGGGGTTTCCTGAGCTGCGGAATCGCGCTCGGCAGCTGGTGGGCCTACTACGAGCTCGGCTGGGGTGGTTACTGGTTCTGGGATCCTGTCGAGAATGCCTCCTTCATGCCGTGGCTGGTCGGCACAGCGCTCATTCACTCGCTCGCCGTAACGGACAAGCGCGGCTTGTTCAAAAGCTGGACGCTCCTGCTGGCCATCCTTGCGTTCTCCCTGAGCCTGCTGGGCACCTTTCTCGTGCGCTCCGGCGTGCTGGTCTCCGTGCATTCCTTCGCAGCGGACCCGACGCGCGGCATTTTCATTCTGGCGTTTCTCATCATCACGATAGGCGGAGCGCTGACTCTGTATGCCTGGCGCGCCCCGCTGCTGAAATCGCAGGCGGGATTCGAGCTCGGCGCGCGGGAGTCATTTCTGCTTTTCAACAACATTCTGCTGGTCATCGCCGCAGCGACCGTCTTCGCCGGAACGATGGCGCCGCTCATTTCGGACGCGCTCGGCCTCGGCACGCTGTCCGTGGGAGCTCCGTACTTCAACCCGACGTTCATGCTATCGATGCTGCCGCTAATGGCCCTGTTGGGAATGGGGATTCACGCGAACTGGAAGAAAGGACGCCTGGGTGAGAAAAAACGCATGCTTCTCACCACGCTCGTCGTCGCGGGCGTGATCGCCTGCGGGCTCGTTTTCGGGATCTATTCGAACGGCCGTGTGCTCACGCCGGTGGGTGCCGCTCTGGGCATCTGGATCATCCTCACTTCGCTCGTCGATCCGATCGATCGGCTGCGGCGCAAGTTGTCGCTGCCCCGTGCCGTCGTCGGGATGACGATCGCGCACATTGGCATCGGCATCTTCGTGCTCGCTCTGACGACCGTCGAGTCCTTTACGGTCGAGCATGACGTCTCGCTCGCGCAGGGCGGCATGACCACCGTGGGGCCGTACGAATTCCGTTTCGACGGAGTCAAGGCGATCGAGGGTCCGAACTACGAGGGCGTCGGAGGAACGATCGCGGTAACACGTCACGGCGCACCCCTGACGGTTCTCTATCCCCAGAAGCGCCAGTACTGGGTGCAGCACTCCGTGACGACCGAAGCGGCCATCGAGATGCACTATGGAAGCAATCTGCTGGTGGCTCTCGGAGAGGATCTCGGCGCAGGCAAATGGAGCGTACGCATCCAGGTGCGGCCACTCGTCAATCTAGTCTGGCTCGCCGCATTGATCATGGCCATCGGGGGTGGAATCGCCGCCTCCGATCGCCGTTATCGCCTTACGCGGGCGTCTGAAGCTGCAGTGGTGCCGGGAGCCGCGGGGGAAACAGCCGGATGAACCGCTTTGCGCTCCCGCTCGGCATTTTTGCGCTGCTCGCCGTCGTTTTGGCGATCGGCATCAAGCATTCGCCCGATAAGGGCACGATCGCCTCGCCGCTGATCGGCAAGCCGGCGCCGCAGTTCTCGCTACCGAGCCTGACGGACGCAAACCGCATCGTTAAATCGGGTGACCTGCGCGGACGCTGGTACATATTCAACGTCTGGGGCACATGGTGCGGCGGCTGCCGGATGGAGCACAACGTGCTTCTGGAAATGCGTAACGCAGCCGTCGTGCCGATCATCGGACTCGATTGGAGGGACAACGACGCCGAGGCGCTCTCTTTGCTTTCGCAGTTGGGTAATCCCTACGAGGTCGTTGCCGTCGACCACGATGGCCGCGAGGCGATCGACTGGGGCGTTTACGGCGCGCCCGAAACTTTTCTCGTGAACGATCGAGGCATCGTGGTCTACAAATACATTGGTCCGCTCACGCAGCAGGCCTGGGAGCGGGAGTTTCTCCCGCGATTGCCGGCAAAGCAGGCGGCGAAATCATGATGCGCCGCTCTTTCCTGGCATTGCTGGCCGCGCTCGCCTTGTGCGCGACGACGGCTTACGCAGTCGATCCCACTCAGATGCCCACCCCGGCGCTGCAGGGGCGCTATCTGGCTCTGACGCACGAGCTTCGCTGCATGCAGTGCCAGAATGAAGCGATCGCCGATTCCCCAGTGGACCTCGCGGCGGACCTGCGTCGCGAAGTGCACGATATGCTGCTTGCGGGAAAAACGGACGATGACGTTCGCAACTTCATGGTCGCCCGCTACGGCGAGTTCATCCTGTTCCGACCGCGTATGTCGACGCGCAACCTGTGGTTGTGGCTGACGCCGGGCGTCCTCATAGGCGTAGGTGCGATCGTCGCTGTCCGGATCATCCAACAGCGTTCGCGCCTCGTTCCTCAGGACAATGCGCCTGTGGAAGAGGACATTCGCTCCTGATGGCTACCTTTATTGCGCTCGCCGCGGTGCTCGCCCTGATCGGCGTTGCACTCGTAGCGATCCCGCTGGTGAGGCGGGTTCCAACACAGCTCGCGCCCGCGCCCTGGGCCGCTCTCGGTGCCGCGGCCCTGTTGGTAATAGGATCTGCGATTCTCTATGCGTCTTTCAGCAAATGGTCGTGGCGCGCCGAAGGGCCTGCCGACTCTCCGCAAACGATGGTGGCACGCCTCGCACGCAAGCTCGAACGCGATCCCAATGACGTAAACGGCTGGCTGCTGCTCGGCCGCTCATACATCGTGTTGGAGCAGTACCCGCTGGCGCTGCGCTCCTATCAGCGCGCGGATCGCCTCGCGAGCGGCAAGAGCGCCGAAGCACTGGTCGGGGAAGCCGAGTCTCTTACTATGAGCGACGAGGCCGCGCTCGACGGTCGCGCCGGCCGCATCATCGAGCAAGCCCTGGTCCTCGATCCCAATTCAGGCAAGGCGCTGTTTTTCGGGGCGGCCGCCGCAGTCCGTCGCGGCGAGCTGCCGCTCGCCCGGGACCGCTTTACGAAGTTGCTCGCCCTGAATCCGCCGCAGGCCATCCGGCCGATGCTCGAGCAGCAGATCGCCGCGATCGACCAGAAACTGGCGGGCGGTGCGCCCGAAACTCCGTCACCGGCTCCTGCTGCCGCGAATGCCAGCGCGGCAGCGGTACGCGTCCACATCGAGCTGTCTGCCTCGCTATCCAAGTCCGCCTTCGACGCAGCTCCCCTGTTCGTCTTCGTGAGGGATCCGGGACAGCCAGGGCCGCCTCTCGCGGCTAAGCGGCTCGCAAGCCATTTTCCGCAGACCGTGGAGCTGACACCGGCGGACTCCATGGTACCGGGGCGCGCCTTCACGGCAGGGCAGAAAGTGCAGGTGGTAGCGAGAATTGCCCGGTCCGGCAACCCGATGGCGGGCAGCGGTGATCCATTCGGGGAAGTAGCCTATCTCGTCGGGAGCGACGGACTCGTCAACATTGTGATCGATCACCTCACGCCCTGAGGGCTCGTAGCAGCGCCCGATCGAGTTAGCCCGCTCACCCTTGGTGGTGCGTCTGGCAACGCAGAGCGCGCGCCGCGAGTGAGTGGCCGGCGTACTCGCCGTCCCCGCCAAAGTTCCATCGACCTTTTATCGCCATCCGGCATGGGTCTTGCTGCTACATAGCCGCTCGCTGGCCGAGGGCTATCTTCACGAAGCTTCTGTCTCCCGTGAAAGGTTCTAGGTCGCACATCGTTTGCTGCCGGTTGTGTTGCCCGCGAGCCTTGGCATTTCACCGTGGAGGAGAGTAACGATGGCTCACGAACCAACTCAGGATGGGCGCACGTCTAATCGTGGATTTGCGTCGATGAATCAGGAGCGGCAGCGCCAGATTGCAAGTATGGGCGGCAAGGCGGTACCGGACGAGAAGCGCAGCTTCTCGCAGAATCGGCGACTGGCCGCGGAAGCCGGCCGCAAAGGCGGGCAAAGCGTGCCTGGCTCGAAGCGCAGTTTCTCGCAGAATCGAGAGCTTGCGGCCGTCGCCGGACGCAAGGGCGGCCAGAGCGTGCCGGACGAGAAACGCAGTTTTTCGCAGAATCCCGAACTTGCGGCAGAAGCGGGCCGCAAGGGCGGGCAGGCCAGTCATGGCGGCGGTGGCACTGCGGGCACCGACGCTCACTCGCGGGACACGGAGCGCCAGCGCTCTACAGGAGAGGCTGAGGACTAAGCTGAGGATCAAAAAAGGCCGAAGATCTTCACCTGCGGGGCTGCAAGGACGCGCCCCAGACTTCCGCCGTGACCACCGAATGGGTCTGGCACGGCGGACGCGTCCGTCGTGGCGCGTGAAAATGTTGCCTCTGGCGTAGCAGAAATTACCGATGCGCTGGCGCTGAAGGTCCGGCCTGCTGCACGGCAGCCATTGCTGCACTGCACATTAAACGGCAGCCAGGGGTGGCTGCGCGATCTGCCATTGCGCGTGCCGCGCCAGCACGGTGCGACACAGTAGGTGCATAGGCGGCTATGCGCCAGCGCATTTCCGATAGAGCGACCGAGCGCTGCTGTCGGTAATTGCGCGCACGTGCAAGCGCAAGTACGCGGTGTTGGAAGTTGAGTGTTTAATCGGCCGCGCCGGGCTCCTTGGAGCATGTCGCCCGGGCGCCAGCATGTGCCTCACGAATCGGTGAGTGGCCGGAAGCGCCGCCCCTCGGGTGCAGGCGTGCCCAATCCCGCGCCGTTTAGCAAGTCTTGTTGTGCCGAGGGCGTTTGAGCATAGTGCGCGCCCCGTCATCGAATTCGCTCAATCCCCAGATGCTCTCCATCGAATCCCGTCTCGCGGCGGAGCTCGCTGTCAAGCCGCAGCAGATCGCCGCCACTGTCGCCTTGCTCGATGCGGGCTCCACCGTTCCCTTCATCGCGCGCTATCGCAAAGAAGCGACCGAAGGTCTCGACGACACGCAGTTGCGTGCCCTGGAAGAGCGCCTCGGCTATCTGCGGGAGCTCGAAGAGCGCCGCACCGCCATCCTCAAGAGCATCGAGGAGCAGGGCAAGCTCGGCGCCGAGCTCAGAGCCAGCATCGAAGGCGCCGACACGAAGCAGCGGCTGGAAGATTTGTACCTGCCTTACAAGCCGAAACGACGTACCAAGGCAATGATTGCGCGCGAGGCCGGTCTCGAGACGCTCGCCACCGCGCTGCTGGCCGATGCCAGCCTCGATCCGCAAATCGAGGCGGCCAAATACCTGAAACCGGCATTTACGACGGAGAACGGCGAGAATCCCGGCGTGCCGGACGCCAAGGCGGCATTGGATGGGGCGCGGCAGGTACTGATGGAGCAGTTCGCCGAAGACGCCGAGCTGCTCGGCGGCCTGCGCGAGCATCTGCAGGAAAACGGCCAGCTCGTTTCCAAGGTGGTGGCGGGCAAGGAAGAGGCCGGCGCGAAATTCCGGGACTACTTCGACTACCGGGAAGCCATCAGCGCGATACCCTCGCACCGGGGGCTCGCCTTGTTCCGGGGCCGCAAGGAAGAGGTCCTGCAACTGGCGCTGAAGCTGCCGGAAGAGCTCACCG
>JAQGOC010000233.1 GCA_028293805.1 Gammaproteobacteria bacterium | reverse complement strand
TGATTTCGGCCGGGTCCTCCGCCGTCGAGATGTTTGTGTCTTCGCGGTTGAGGATGTGGAGGCCCGTATAGAGCGAGACAGTCTTGCCGCTACCAGTCGGTCCCGTGACGAGAATCATTCCCTGCGGCTTCGCCAGGAACTTCATGTACAGATCTTTCTGGAAAGGCTCGTACCCGAGTGAGTCGATGCCGAGCATCGCCTGCGCAGGGTCCAGAATACGTAATACGATCTTCTCGCCAAACAGCGTGGGACAAGTGCTCACCCGGAAGTCGATCGCGCGATTCTTCGAGAGCTTCATCTTGATGCGGCCGTCCTGTGGGACGCGTCGCTCGGCGATGTCGAGTCGCGACATCACCTTCAGACGAGCGGAGAGCTTGCCTGCCAACTGCACCGGCGGCTGTGCGATTTCTTTGAGCACGCCGTCCATTCGCAAACGTACGCGGTAGATCTTCTCGTAAGGCTCGAAGTGAATATCGGAGGCGCCACGGCGAATCGCATCGAGCATGACTTTGTTGACGAACCGAACGATCGGTGCGTCCTCGACATCGTCGCGGGAGACTTTGTCGTCGAGCTCGTCCTCGCCGCCGACAGTTTCGAGCGACTCGAGATCCATGCCCTCCTCGTCGGTGAGGGCTGACATCTGGTTGTCGACCTGCTCGATGGCCTTATCGATGGCTTTCTGGAGCTTGTCATCCTCGACGACAATCGCCTCGATGCCGAGGCTGGTCTGGAATTTGATCTCGTCGATCGCATGGAGGTTGGTCGGATCGGCGACCGCGAGGAACAGCCGTTTGCCGCGGCGGAAGAGCGGCAAGACCCGGTGCTTGGCCAGCAGCTTATCACTGACAAGGCGCACGGTTTCGAGATCCAGGGCGACCGAATCCAGATCGAACAGCGGCACGCCGAATTCGTTCGAGGCTGCAACGGCGATGTCGCGGGCATTCGCCGCGCCACTCATGACCAGCTGCGTGACGATGCTCGTCTTACGCTCGCGGGCGGCGTTAATCGCCTCAAGAATGGCCGCTTCCTCCACGACTCCGTCCTGCACTAGTCGTTGAGGCAGACCACCGAGCCCGGAGCGTTGGCCCCCAAGCGCCAAAGAAGCGTTATCGTTCATGGTCTTATGAAAACCGACCTGTTTCGCGAGCTTTAGTCTACCGGAGACCTAGGCTCAGGCAATTGTCAAATCTCAATGGATCGTCGCACAAGCGTGCGCCTCGTCGCGTGATTGGCTTCCCAAAAGACGAAGCCCCTCCGGAGAGGGGCTTCGTCGTTACTACAGTCGGCTTACGGACGGCAGGCCGATGGCAGGTACTTATTGAACCCGGCTACGCCAAGCGTGCCAGGCGTGTACGCAGCGGTCGCACCAGCGCCAGCGGTACCAAGCAGCGCGTCGCCAGCAGGCGCGGGGCCATCGCCACAGCGCCAGGCAACCGAGTGGTCAGGCGTCTCATACGGGGTGAGACCAAGCGTCTGGGTGGCAATTGCAGCGTTCGCCGAGGTACCACCGTACGTGATCAGGATCGTGCCATTTACGACATCGAGTGACGTCACGTACTTGCCATTAGTGTCGGTAGCAGTCGGACTCATGCCGGCGAGGACTCGCGTCCCCGGAGCAACGCCGGTGTTGGCGTACGCCTCGGCAACAGCAGCCTTAGCGGCGCCGGCAAGGTTCAGACCTTCAGTGATCTGCGCGCGGATTGTGTAGTCCTGGTATGCCGGGATAGCGATCGCGGCGAGAATGCCGATGATCGCGACCACGATCATCAACTCGATCAGGGTGAAACCCTTTTGCACAGCCTTCATTTGCGTCAGCTCCTCGAAAAATAAGTGTTCGGTCAGCGGCGCAAGGGGCGCCCACGCTAGGACTTGAGCAAGGCCTGTGCCAAATTGCCGACCAATTCATAACCACTTGAAGGGACACGAGAAAATGGTGTCGGACAGAGCAAAGAACTTAGCATAAGGTCCGGCACCTGTGACGATCCTCGGACAGCTGCGGGTCACAAACTGACGCGAATCGTCACTTCTCATCGTGCGTCAATTAGCGGTTCGAGCGCGGCCGGACAAGGTCGCAAGGTGAGCGGCTGTCTATTCGATTCCCAGCTTCTTAATCCGATACCGCAGCGCGCGAAAGCTCATCCCCAGTAATTTCGCCGCCGCCGTTTTGTTATATCGGGTCTTCTCGAGTGCTTTGACGATGGCCTCGCGCTCCATGCCCTCGAGTTGGTCACCGAGCCCACTGGTGCCTTCGGTGGGCACCGGTGAAAGCAGAAGTTCTGCCGTGGCGGGCCGAGCGGCGGCGCGCAGTTTGATGTGATCGGCTGTAATCACGCCGTTAGTACATAACGTCAATGCGCGCTCGAGCACGTTCTCGAGCTCACGCACATTTCCAGGGAAAGGATACGTCTGGAGCGCTTGGACCGCATCCGCCGCGATCTCTGACGGCTCAGCACTCACCCGGCGACCCAGACGCCGCAGAATGGCTTCGGCGATTTCCGGAATATCGTCCCGACGCTCGCGAAGTGCCGGCACGCGAAGCTCGATGACGTTGATACGGTAAAAAAGGTCCTCGCGAAAAAGTGCCTGAGCGACCAGCTCGCCCAGATTTTTGTGCGTCGCCGACAGAATTCGCACGTCGATGCTTTCTTCCCGCGATTCGCCGATCGGGCGTACCGTCTTCTCCTGCACTACGCGCAGGAGTTTGACCTGCATGTGCAGCGGGAGGTCGGCAACTTCGTCGAGGAAGAGCGTTCCGCCTTCAGCGCTCTGCACCAGCCCCTTCTTATCCGCTACGGCACCCGTGAAGCTGCCGCGTTTATGGCCGAACAACTCGCTCTCCATGAGCTCGGTTGGAATGGCGCCGCAGTTCACGGCGACGAACGGGCCTTCACTGCGCGCGCCGCTCTCGTGAATCAAACGCGCAACCAACTCCTTGCCGGTGCCGGATTCGCCATAGATGTGCACCGGTGCCTGGCTGCGCGCGACGCGCGCGATCATTTCTCGAAGCTGCTCCATGATCTCGGAGCGGCCGAGCAGGCGTGGTCCGCTGAACGTCACGTTCGTCCGGTCTTCCGTGCGACTCCCGAGCTTGATTGCGCTGCCTACCAGCTTGCGCAGTACACCGAGATCCAGCGGCTTGGAAACGAAATCGAATGCGCCGAGCTTCAGCGCGCGCACCGCGGACTCCACGTTTCCGTGTGCCGTGATGACGGCCACGGGAAGGGTGGCACGGTTCTGCTGGATCCAGGCGACGAGATCAAGTCCGTCGCCGTCGGGCAGGCGCATGTCGGTGAGGCAGAGATCGAACTTCTCGGCCTTCAATAGGCGGCGCGCGGTGTTGACATCCGGTGCCGTGCGCGCGTGCAGGTTCATGCGGCTCAACGTGAGGCTCACGAGCTCGAGTAGATCGGGCTCGTCGTCCACGATCAGCACGGTGGGTTTGGCCAACGCGCTGCTTCTGCTATCCGCAGTCTCGTTCATGAATTCAGGCCTCCCACCGTCGTGGGTCTGCGAATACCAACCGGAAAATACTGCCGCCGCCCTGCCGCGCTTCATAGAGCAGCGTCGCGCCGTTCGTTTGAGCGAGCTCTCGGGCCAGGAATAGTCCCAGTCCCGTGCCGCGTCCGCCGCTGAAGAATGGCTCGAAGATGCGCTCCACATGTTCGGCAGCGACCCCCGGACCCTCATCCGCTATCTCGAGGAATGGCCGCGCACTTGGGCTCATCCGACCATATCGTATCTCGACTACCTGGTCGGGGCTCTGCGGCACGCCGTGTTTGAGCGCGTTCTCACAAAGATTCCACACGATCTGGCGTAGCTGGCTCGGATCGGCGCGCACTTCGATGTCCGCCGTCGCGCCGCTCGCGCGCAGCCGCTCGCGGGGCCATTGCATGGTTTCGCAGAACTCTTCGTGGAACTCCTCGCACCAGGCCTGCAGTGACAGACGCTCGACACGTGTCTCTTCCCGCTTCGAGAGGCTCAACACGTTGTTGATGATCCCGCTGACGCGGTCGGCATTCGTGCGGATGATTTCGGTGAGCCGGCGGTCTTCGCTCGTCACATTCGGGGATTCGGCCAGCAGTTGGCCTGCGTGGCTCATGGCTCCCACGGGGTTTCTGATCTCGTGGGCGATACTCGCGCTCAAGCGTCCGAGCGCGGCAAGTTTCGATTGCTGCACCCGCTCTGCGAGCAGGCTCGTATCTTCCAGGAAGACCAGCACTGGAGCCGGGCTAGTGGCACCGAGCGCTGCGAAATGTGCCCGGATGACGCGCCCACCGTCCGCGGCGACGAACGTAGGATCCCCGGCCGGAAATGTGCCGCTGCCCGCAATCGTATTCTGCCGCCACGTCTCGAGAAGATAGAGCAGTCGCGGTGATGCTTCCCCAATCAGCGCGTCCGGGTACGCATTCTCGTCGCCCAGAATCTGCGCCGCCGACTCATTGATCAGCCGGATCCGATCGTGCGAGTCGATGACCAGGAGACTTTCGCGAAGGTGCTGCACGATGTATTGCGAGAGTTGTGCAAGGTTCGCGAGATCGACCTCCTGGCGCCTCACCAGCGCCTCACTTTCACGCAGGCGGTTTGCCACCGGCCAGGCGGACGCCGCGATCGCGAACAGCACCGCCCCCAGCACCCCGGCGGTCGTGTAGTCCGTGGGGGGGGCATTTTCCCCGAAGCTCACGAAAACTTGTTGAACCAGGACTCCGAGCGCCGCGACGGCGGCGATCAGGAACGCGTCGCGGTGATCCGCCAGCACTGCCATGGCGGCCACCGGTAGGACGAGGAGGATGCCAAGACCGCTTGCGACGCCGCCACTCGCATAAAGGATCAAAGCGATTGCTGCGGCGTCCACTCCGGCATTGACCAGCGCAACGATCCGCAGGCTCGACCATTCGAGACGCCGCGCAATAATGAGAAGGACAGCGGACGTGAAGTAAGCGACGCACGCCGACAGGAACAGCATCGGGCGCGTGGCGCTCAGAGCCCATTGGGGGCCGGCGAGCCACTGCATCGAGAGCAGCACCAGGGGAACGAGCAGTCGATAGAGATTCAGCAGCCCGATGACGCGCCAGGCGAGGTCGCTCGGAGCCGAAGAGGGTGTCGCGGCTGTGGCCGGCATTGAGGTGCGGTTTCTCGTGTTTTCAGCGCGCTGCGCGCCGCGGGCTGTATAAATACTCTATCAGCTCGGGGCACGCAGAGTAGCGACCCACATCGCACGTACACACGATCCGCAGATGCCGCCGATCGTGATGCGGGCACCACCCTGACCCGCACCACCCCTGAATCGAGTCCCGCACGACTTCGAGTTCGCAAAAGCGCCACCTTCGCGCACTCATTCGCGAGATTCGGGTGGTTTGCTGGTCACGCACCGTGAATTTCGGGAGAATGCTCGCTTTGCGCGTACGGCGGTGACGATGAATCTGCACGAGTATCAGGCGAAAGACCTCTTCCGAAGCTATGGGATCGCCGTTCCGGCGGGGCGGGTGGCCGCAAACGCCGATGAAGCGGCTGCCGCGGCGAAGGCAATCGGTGGCGCGGTATGGGTGGTCAAGGCGCAGGTGCATGCCGGTGGCCGTGGCAAGGCGGGCGGCGTAAAGCTCGCTCGGGACCTCGACGCGGTGCGCGCTGCTACGGAACGCATGCTTGGGACGCGTCTCGTTACGAAACAGACGGCTGAGGACGGGCTACCCGTAGAACGCGTCTATGTCGAGTCGGGCTCGGAAATCGAGCGCGAGATTTATCTTTCTCTCACGCTGAATCGCGAGCGCGGACGTATCGCGCTGATCGCCTCGTCGGCGGGCGGCATGGATATTGAGGAAGTTGCCGCAAAGACGCCCGAGCAGATTCTGACGGTCAACATCCACCCGGCCGCGGGCCTGCAGCCGTACCAGGCGCGCCAGCTTGCCTTTGGCCTCGGATTGAAGGGCTCGCAGATCGCGGAATTCCAGTCGATCGCGGCGGCGCTGTACAAGCTCTACATCGAAAAGGATGCCAGCTTGCTGGAGGTCAATCCGCTCATCGTCACCAAGGCGGGGAATCTCGTCGCGCTGGACGCGAAGATCAACATCGACCCGAACGCTGTCTTCCGCCACCCGGATCTCGCGAAGCTCCGAGACCCGAGCCAGGAAGATCCGATGGAGCGTCGGGCGAGCGAGCACGACTTGAACTACGTGTCACTCGATGGCGACATCGCCTGCATGGTGAATGGGGCGGGCCTCGCCATGGCGACGATGGATCTCATCAAGCTTCATGGGGGCCAACCCGCTAACTTTCTCGATGTAGGGGGCGGTGCGACGAGCGAGCGTGTGACCGCGGCGTTCCAGCTCATCCTCTCCAATCCGAAGGTCAGGGCGGTTCTCGTCAACATTTTTGGCGGTATCGTCCGCTGCGATCTCATCGCCGACGGTGTAATCAACGCGGTGAAGAACGTCGGGGTGAAAGTGCCTGTCGTAGTGCGCCTCGAAGGGACGAACGCCGATAAGGCTCGGGAAACGCTGGCTCAGAGTGGGCTGACGATCACCGCGGCCGCCGATCTGACGGACGCCGCGCGCAAAGTCGTCGCGCTGGCAGCAAGCGGAAAACAGGGTTAACGAATGAGCATTCTGGTCAACAAAAACACCCAGGTCATTTGCCAGGGTTTCACCGGCAAGCAGGGCACCTTTCACTCCGAGCAGGCGCTCGCTTACGGCACAAAGCTAGTTGGGGGCGTTACGCCCGGCCGCGGCGGACAGACGCACCTCGGCCTTCCGGTATTCGATACCGTGCAGGACGCCGTCCGCGAGACTGGCGCTACGGCGAGCATGATCTATGTACCGGCGGCCGGTGCGGCGGACTCCATTCTCGAAGCGGCGGACGCGGGCATCGATCTCGTGGTGTGCATTACCGAAGGCGTGCCGGTCAACGACATGGTTCGTGTGAAGTCGGTGCTGGCGGGTTCCGCGACGCGGCTGGTCGGACCCAACTGTCCTGGGGTGATCACGCCCGAGGAATGCAAGATCGGCATCATGCCGGGGTTCATCCACAAAAAGGGCGCGGTGGGCATCGTGTCTCGCTCCGGTACGCTGACCTACGAGGCTGTTTTCCAGACCACGAACATCGGTCTCGGACAGAGCACGTGTGTCGGCATCGGCGGCGACCCGGTGCGCGGCATGAACTTCATCGACGTGCTGGAGCTGTTCGAGCGTGATCCGCGCACGGAAGGCATCATCCTCGTGGGTGAGATCGGCGGCAGCGACGAGGAAGCCGCCGCGAACTTCATTCACAAGTTCGTGACGAAGCCTGTCGTCGCCTACATTGCGGGCGTAACGGCTCCGCCGGGCAAGCGCATGGGCCACGCGGGCGCGATCGTTGCGGGCGGCAAGGGCACCGCGGCGGACAAATACGAGGCGTTCGAACGTGCGGGTGTTCGCACCGTCAAGTCACCCGCCGAGCTCGGTACCGCAATGAATGAGCTCCTCAAGCGTCGCCGTGCTCGCGCTGCTTCGAATGCGCCGCGCCTACTGAGCGCCATCGGGCAGCCGGCGATAGGCAGGCCATTGAGGAAGACGTCAGGCGCTGAAAACACCGCGATGCCGGGGAAGCGTGCCTCCTCGGCAGCGCCAAGACATCGGCGAAGGTGGCGAGCTCGCTTCGAGCCGGGGCCAATGCCAAGCTAAAGGCAGTGTCTGGTAAGCGTGCAGCGAAGGCGGCAGGGGGGCCCGCAACGATGAATGGCACGGCAGGTCGTAAAGCGGCAGCCGGCAGAGGGACAGCCGGTAAAGGCCAGACGCTTGCGAAAGCGAAAACGGCCGGGACAGCCAAGACACCCGCGCGGGGAAAGACGCGCGCGAAAGCCAAGACTCCCGCCTCAAGCGGTCCCAAGGCAGGCGTGCGCAGCAAAAGCGTGGGGAAGGGAAAAGCGAAGTCCAAGAGCCGCGGCCAGGGCAAAGGCCGCTGAGTCGTGGAACAATAGTCATCCGGCGGCGGCGCGCCCACCGCCGGATGACCGCCGCCAGGTGACGGCCACCCGTTAGTCAGACAGGCTCGCAGGCGGACTCATGACTGACTCACTCAAGATCGCACTCGCGCAGCTCGATCTGCTGGTCGGCGACGTGCAGGGCAACGCGACGCGCGTGATCGCGACGGCTCGTCGTGCGCGCGCGGATTTGGGGGCGGATCTCATCCTGTTCCCGGAACTCACGCTATCCGGCTATCCGCCTGAAGATCTGCTGTTCCACCGTGGTTTCCGGCGGCAGATCGAGACGGGGCTCGAGCGTGTGCGCCAGGAGGTGCAGGATGTCAGCGTCGTCGTGGGCTTTCCCGAGTACGCGCGCGCGGGCATTTACAACTCTGCGGCGCTGATCTGCGGGGGGTCGATCGCGGCCATTCATCGCAAGGCCGAGCTCCCCAACTACAAGGTCTTCGACGAGAAGCGCTACTTCCAGCCGGGCGCTCAGCCCACCGTGGTGGACCACCAGGGCTTCAAGATCGGCCTGCTGGTCTGCGAAGACATCTGGGAGCCGGAGTCGACGCAGCTCGCCCGCTCCGCCGGAGCGGAGCTACTGGTCGTGATAAATGCCTCGCCATTCGAGCTGCACAAGCAGCGCGAGCGGGAGGACATTGCGCGCATACGCGCACGCGATGTCGGTCTGCCGCTCGCGTACGTGAACATCATGGGCGGGCAGGACGAGCTCATCTTCGATGGCAACTCGTTCGTCATGGACGCCGATGGGCGGGTGGTCATGCGCGCGCCCGCTTACGAGGAAGGCACGTACCTCGTCGAGTTCGTCAGACAAGGGCGCGGCAAGGTCGTGCCGCAGCCGGGGAGTATTGCGCCCGAGCTAAGTGATGAGGCGAGCGTGTACGGTGCTCTCGTGCTCGGTGTGCGTGATTACGTCAACAAACATGGCTTTCCGGGCATTGTCATGGGCCTTTCGGGAGGCGTCGATTCCGCCCTGACACTCGCTATTGCCGTCGATGCTCTCGGAGCTGAACGCGTTCACGCGGTCATGATGCCATCGCGCTATACCTCACCCATGAGCCTGGAGGATGCGGAAGCACAAGCTCGTCTGCTCGGGGTGAAATACAGCACGCTTTCCATCGAGAGCATGTTCGAAGCGACCCTGGCAACCCTCAAAGGGGAGTTTGCCGGCCGTCCGCCCGACGCGAGCGAGGAGAACATCCAGTCCCGTTGCCGGATGTTGCTGCTCATGGGCATTTCGAACAAAACCGGCAAGATGCTGCTCACGACCGGGAACAAGAGCGAAATGGCCGTCGGGTATGCCACCCTTTACGGCGACATGGCGGGTGGTTTCGCGCCGATCAAGGACTGCAGCAAGCTGCTCGTCTACCGGCTGAGCGCATACCGAAATTCTCTCGGACGCGTGATTCCGCAGCGCGTGATCGACCGTCCGCCCTCGGCCGAGCTGCGTCATGAGCAGAAGGATTCCGACTCGCTGCCGCCCTACGAGGTGCTGGATGCGATTCTGGAGGCGTTCATCGAAGAGGATCTGTCGGTCGACGAAATCGAAGCGCGCGGGTTCGATCGGGCGACCGTGGGACGCGTGCTAGACCTCGTGAAACGCAACGAGTACAAGCGCCGACAGGGGCCGCCGGGTGTGCGCGTGAGTCGCCGTGCGTTCGGCCGTGATTGGCGTTACCCGATTACGAATGGCTATCGGCGGTAGCCTCTACCAGACTTTCCACCAGTGCTTGTGGATCTCCGCCTGTGCCTCCCGCACCTCCCCGGAGTAATTGTCCTCGTAGACTTTCCGGGACTGATCGGCAAGCGGCTTCAGGTTCAGCCGGTCATAAGCCTGGGTCATGATCTGCAGCGCCTCGCGGATCGCCGGGGCGCCGTCGTACTGCTCGACCGCTCCCTTCGCACGCTGCGCGGCGGCGATATACGCCCCACGCTTCATGTAATACCGGGCGACGTGCACTTCGTAGTTCGCCAGCCGATTGCGCAGATAGATCATGCGCTGCAGCGCATCGTGCGCGTATTCGCTCTTCGGGTACTGCTCGACCACCGTTCTAAACGCGGCGAACGCCTTCCGTGCCGTGCTCGGCGGCCGCTGCGTCAGGTCGACGCGGAAGAGGTGCTCAAGAGCATTGGGCGTACGCTCGAAGTCGACGAGACCTTTGATGTACCACGCATAATCCACGCGCGGGTGCGTCGGGTTTTCGCGGATGAACGTGTCGGCGGCATCTGTCGCGGACTCGCCTTCGCCGGCGCGGTAGTATGCGTAGATGAGATCGAGCCGCGCCTGGCGCGCCTGATCCGTAAACGGAAAGCGCGCCGTCAGCTGCTCGTAAGTCTTGATCGACGAGTTGTAGTCGTACGAATTGAGGCTCTGCTTCGCCTTCTTGTAGAGGACTTCGGGACTCGACTTCGCCAGCTCACGATCGCGACGCGTGTGACAGCCGGAAAGGGCGAGCAAAAGGATACACAACGCGACTGCGGTGCCGCGCACCGGACCAGACAGGGACATTAAGTAGGGCCTTTTCTTTGGCAACGCGCCGTGTCATTCCACAAAGTATAGCGAATCCGCGGGCACGACTTCGGACAGGAGAATCATTGGTGGAGTTCCGCACGCATTCTTTAGCTCTGCCGGGCGACCTGGCAGGCCTGCGGCTCGACCAGGCCCTGGCCCGGGCGCTGCCGCAATATTCGCGCGCGCGCCTGCAGAGCTGGATCGAAGCAGGGGCAATCGAGGTCGACGGCCGCAAGCTGCGGGCGAAAGACAAGGTTCTCGGCGGCGAGCAGGTCCACATCGAAGCCCACCTCGAGGCGGACGAGCACGTAGTTGCCGAGGAGATGCCCCTCGAGGTCGTGTTCAAGGACCGGGCTTTGTTCGTCATCAACAAGCCGCCGGGCATGGTCGTGCACCCCGGAGCGGGCAACGCGCAGCACACATTGCAGAACGCCCTATTGGCACTCGATCCGAAGCTTGCCGTCGTGCCGCGGGCAGGTCTCGTGCATCGCCTGGACAAGGACACGAGCGGCCTTCTTGTTGTGGCTCGCACACCCGAGGTGCACACCAAATTGGTTTCGGCACTAGCCGAACGGGAGGTCGGACGGCACTACCTCGCGGTGTGCACTGGCGTGATGACGGGGGGTGGTACGGTCGACGAGCCTATTGGCCGCCATCGCACCCAGCGCACGCGTATGGCTGTGCGAAGCGACGGACGTCCGTCGGTCACCCACTATCGCCTCGTAAAGCGCTTCCGCGCGCATACGCTTGCCAGCGTGGAGCTCGAAAGCGGCCGTACGCACCAGATTCGCGTGCACCTGGCCCATATCGGTTACCCCGTCGTCGGAGATCCCGTTTACGGCGGACGCCGCCGTTTTCCGGCGGGTGCTAGCCCGCAGCTCACCGCGGAGCTCAATAGCTTCAAGCGGCAGGCATTGCATGCGGCCCGTTTGAAGCTGGTGCATCCCACCAGCGGCCGTGAGTTCGAATGGGAAGCGCCGCTGCCCGCGGATATGGCACATCTGGTCGCGGTGCTCGAGCTCGACGCGGCGCATCGTGGCGAATGACTGGACTCAAGCAGCAGAATGCGCTCATGACGGCGTCCGAGGCAGCAGCCGGTGAGTGATCTAGCGACCATCGCACCAGCGTGGCCAGCGCCGTCACGGGTGCGTGCGGCTTTCACTCTTCGCACCGGAGGCGTCAGCGCGCCACCGTTTGGATCGCTCAATCTTGGCTCGCACGTTGGAGACATCCTTGATGCCGTAAAGGAAAACCGCCGGCGCGTGCGCGATGCGCTCGGGTTACCCGCTGAGCCCGCGTGGCTTCAGCAGGTACATGGGACAGGCGTTGCGGACCTCGATGCGTCCGAGGCTTGGGAGGGTTCTGCGCCGCCTGCGGATGCAGCGACTACGCGTGTAAGAGAGCGTGTGTGCGTCATTCAGGTGGCGGACTGCATGCCCGTGCTGCTTGCAGCGGCCGATGGTTCAGCGGTTGCCGCCGTGCACGCGGGGTGGCGCGGGCTCGCCGCCGGGGTTCTGGAAAAAACAATCCGCAAGCTAGGTCTTCCACCGGCGCATCTGCTGGTGTGGCTCGGTCCGACGATCGGGCAGGAGAATTTCGAGGTCGGTGATGATGTGCGTGCTGCATTCATGGCCGTAGACGCGCAATCAGCATCCGCTTTTCAGGCCAACCCGCGGGGACGCTGGCAATGTGATCTTTACGCGCTTGCGAGACTCAGGCTCGCCGCGCTGGGGGTCAACGCCGTTTTCGGCGGTAGCTGGTGCACGTATGCAGACCCTGCGCGATTCTTTTCATTCCGGAGGGATGGCCAATGCGGGCGCATGGCCGCTCTGATCTGGCTCGAGTAAAGCGTCCAGAAGCGCGTTCGACTGGCGGGCGGCTCGCGCTGGCGCCCGTTCCCGCTTCCCGTTGGCTACGGCAGGCCCCGCTTGACACGCGTGCTACGATGATCCGTTCTCTTTGAGAAGAAGCAAGAAACCTTGCCCCTGCTGCCCTGGATCATCCTTTTTACCGCATTCGGTGGCATCGCCAGCGCGGCGTTCGCGGGCTTGTTCCTGTTGGTGCCCGAGCATCTGGGCCAGCGCCTGCTGCCTCACTTCATCAGCTTCGCAACGGGTGCACTGCTGGGCGCGGCGCTGCTTGCCCTGCTTCCGGAAGCGATCGAAAGCGTGGGACCGGCAGGCGCGCACGGCATAGGTGTCGCGCTTCTGGTGGGGCTTGGCATTTTTTTCGTGATCGAGAAGCTCGTGCTTTGGTGGCACACGCACTCTCACGATCACAACGGTGAGCACGACCATCACGGGCACGCCCACGGCCACGATAAGGCGTCCGGCATCCTCGTGCTCATCGGCGACAGTATTCACAATGCTCTGGACGGGGTACTGATCGGAGCCGCTTTCCTCACGAGCTTTCCGCTCGGTCTGGTGACGACCTTCGCCGTCGCTGCGCACGAAATCCCGCACCGGGTGGGCGACTTCGCGATCCTGGTCCACTCCGGGCTGTCGCGTGGCCGCGCCTTGTTCCTGAACATGGCCACTGGCCTGGCCTCGGTGGTTGGGGGTATCGCCGCCTATTTCGGGTTGCAAAAGGCTGTTGGCGCGCTTCCTTATGCGCTCGCGCTGGCCGCGGCCGGATTTCTCTATATCGCGGTTGCCGGGCTCATCCCCGGCCTACACCGCCGCGCCGACCCGCGCACGAGTCTTGCTCAGGTCATCCTCATGGGGCTGGGTGTGGGGACGATTGCCTGGGCGGAGAGCCTGACGCATCAATGAGGGGGCATTGGCCGGGCGCGCCTTGAACGCGCTGTCGTTTATCCCCACTACCCCCGCAATTGACCCTTAGGGTATTCCCATGCGGATGGACAAGCTCACTAGCCGGTTTCAGCAGGCATTGGCGGACGCGCAGTCACTCGCGCTCGCCCGCGATCACCAGTTTCTCGAGCCGGCCCACGTCATGCTCGCGCTGCTCGACAGCCAGGGCGGCTCGGTGCGCCCGTTGCTGTTGAAGGCCGGCGCGGACATCAACAAGCTGCGCTCGGAGCTCGGCGCACTGCTCGACCGGCTTCCCAGGGTCGAGGGCACCCCTGGCGAGATCCACATCTCGAACGAGCTGAACCGGGTATTCAACGTCACCGAGAAGCTCGCGCAGCAGCGCGGCGACCAGTACATCTCCAGCGAGCTGTTTGTGCTCGCGGCCTTCGAGGACCGCAATCTCGCGCGTATTTTCAAGGACTCGGGCCTCATCAAGGGCGCCGTCGAGAAGGCGATCGAGGAAGTGCGCGGGGGCGAGAAGGTGGCCGATCCGAATGCGGAGGAAAGCCGCCAGGCTCTCGAGAAATACACGGTCGATCTGACCGCGCGCGCGGCGTCCGGCAAGCTCGATCCGGTCATTGGCCGCGACGACGAAATTCGCCGTACGATCCAGGTGCTCCAGCGCCGCACGAAGAACAACCCCGTGCTGATCGGCGAGCCCGGTGTCGGCAAGACCGCGATAGTGGAGGGACTGGCGCAGCGAATCATCAACGGCGAGGTGCCCGAGGGGCTGAAAAACAAGCGCATTCTGGCGCTCGACATGGGCTCGTTGATCGCCGGGGCGAAGTTTCGCGGCGAGTTCGAGGAGCGCCTGAAAGGCGTGCTCAACGATCTTGCCAAACAGGAAGGCCAGGTCATTCTGTTCATCGACGAGCTGCATACGGTGGTGGGCGCCGGCAAGGCCGAAGGGTCCATGGATGCCGGCAACATGCTCAAGCCCGCGCTCGCGCGCGGCGAATTGCATTGCGTCGGCGCGACCACGCTCGATGAATACCGGAAGTACATCGAGAAAGACGCGGCTCTCGAGCGGCGCTTCCAGAAAGTACTCGTGGATGAGCCGTCGGTCGAGGACACGATCGCGATCCTGCGCGGGCTCAAGGAGCGCTACGAGGTGCACCACGGGGTTCGGATACAGGACGCGGCGATCGTCGCGGCCGCGGTGCTGTCCGACCGTTACATCTCGGGTCGCCAACTCCCCGACAAGGCGATCGACCTCATCGACGAGGCGGCGTCGCGGTTGCGGATCGAGATCGACTCGATGCCGTTCGAGATCGATGTCGTGGAGCGTCGCATCCGTCAGATCGAGATCGAGCTCGCCGCGCTGGCGAAGGAGACCGACAACGCGTCGAAGGCGCGCGCCGACG
>JAQGOC010000223.1 GCA_028293805.1 Gammaproteobacteria bacterium | reverse complement strand
TACCGATGCGGTCGACATCAACTGTCATGGGTGGATTGCTGCGAATGGCACCGATGCTCGCAGTCGAGAGCAACATGCTTACCTGCTGATCCCACGGGGCCAGCGGCGAAAGGACTGCTCGCACCCGCACTGAAGGCAAGCGCGCCCCTGGCGCCGTCGTGCGCCGGATTGCTACGAGCCTGCAAAAAAGGAGCGCGTCGGCGCTGGAGGGAGTGCAATACTGCCTCTTCCTTTACCGATCGTCACTAAGTGATCGTCTTCTGGCTACGGGAGTGGGCGGGGGATTCCAGCTCGTTGACCAGGGCGTCCGCGTAATCCTCGACGTCGATACGACTTTCGACTTTTTCATCTGACAGCACCGTGGTCGTGCCGAGGTAATATTTCCGCGTGCGCACCCCCGGTTTGATGGACATCGCCGGGCTGAAAAACTGAACCTCTTCAGCGAGAGCTGGCTGAAGGTCGATGTGGCCGTGAGAGACCTGGAGACCGACAATCGCCTCCGCTTCGCCCCCTTCTCCCTGGCGCGATCCGAGAACTCAGCCAACTAGAGAAGATCGCCATGTGGGTTGCCGTGTTGATCTAACATCCCACGTGCACAGCGCAGTCAACCATGCAACGCATGGACCCTCAAGAGATGACGGGATAGCCGGCCTCGCGCCAGGCCTTCATACCCCCATCCAGCGCCACCGCACGCTGGAAACCAATCTCGCGCAGGGTTGCGGCGGCGAGGGTCGAGATACGACCGAACTCGCAATACGAGAGGATCCGTCGCGTTGAGTCCGGAAGATCCTCGTTGACCCGCAATTCGAGCTGACCCCGCGGCAGATGCCGCGCCCGCGGGATATGCCCGTTGTCGTAAGCTTCGCGTTCGCGCACGTCCAGGACGATCAGGTCATCATCTTGCGCTTCCACATGCGACTTGAGCTCTTCGAGTTACATGAAGGGCACGCGGGCCGCCGCCTCCGACAGCAGTTGCGCGATGATTTTCCCTCCACTCATGTTAGTCCGCAGCGCCTCCGTGATGTGGGTGGGCATCGTGAGGTTCAGATTGCGCATCGTCTCGATGAAGGATTCGCGGTCGCGCCGCTGCAACCGCGGGTTTTCCGCCAGCTCCTGCCCTATGGTCGAGTAACTGCGCCCTTTGTACTCGTGTGCGGGGAATACCTTCAGCTGAGGCTCGAGCCGGAGAACGCCCAAAAAGAGGCTTTCGTACAAAGCCTCCGGGTCGCCGGTGGGAAGGTCGGTGCGGCCGGTCGCGCCGATGAGCAGTGTATCGCCCGTGAAGATGCGGTCCTCGACCGCGAGGCACATGGAATCGCTCGTGTGGCCCGGCGTATGTAGCACGTTGAGCCGCAGCCGCCCGACTGCAATTATTTCTCCGTCATCGATTCGCATATCGACGAACGGCGCCGGGCTCGCGCGGTGCATGACGACCGGTACGCAGAGCTTACGCGCGAGCTCTCGTGTGGCGGAAAAGTGGTCGGCGTGGGTGTGCGTGTCGATCACATAACGGATGCGTAAACTATCACGCGCGGCAAGCCCAAGGTAGCGGTCGACGTGGTCGATCTGCGGGTCGATAAGTGCGGCCGCGCAGGTCTCGGCGCACCCTATCAGGTACGACTGACAGCCCCCGGCGGCAATCTGCTCGAAGATCATGACCACCTCCCCGCCGATTCTCGAGCGGCGCACGGAACGCATCGGGAGCTTACGCCTGTGCGCTGCTCAACGGTACGAAGCAGGAATAGAATGGGGTCCGAAAGCCGATCGGTAAGCCGCTCGAGAGGCGGTGCAACAGCAGAGAATCGCACCGGAGGTTCCCATGTCATTACGTATAGGTGACGACGTGCCCGACTTCACCGCGGACACGACGGAAGGCAAGATCAGATTCCACGAGTGGATCGGCAATGGATGGGCGATCCTGTTCTCGCATCCGAAGGACTTCACGCCGGTATGCACGACCGAGCTCGGCTACATGGCGCGCCTGAAGCCGGAGTTCGACAAGCGCCACACGAAGGTCATCGGTTTGAGCGTTGATTCGGTCGAGGAACACAAGAGGTGGGCCAAAGACATCGAAGCGACGCAGGGAGCGACCGTCAACTATCCGCTGATCGGTGACCCGGAGCTCAAGATCGCGAAGCTGTATGACATGCTGCCGGCGCAGGCGCGGGGTGAGGCCAAATCGCGGACACCCGCCGACAATGCGACGGTTCGGTCGGTGTTTCTCATCGGACCTGACAAGAAGGTCAAGCTGATTCTCACGTATCCGATGAGTGCCGGCCGGAACTTCGATGAGGTCCTGCGAGCGCTCGATGCGATCCAGTTGAACGCGACGTACAATGTGGCCACACCCGTAAACTGGAATCGTGGCGACGACGTGATCATTCCGATGTCTGTCTCCGACGAGCAGGCCAAGACTCAATTCCCCGCCGGCTGGAAGGCGCCGCGACCTTATCTGCGCATCACTCCGCAACCAAAGTAACAGCACGTCCAACGGTCTCCCCATCGCATCGCGGTCGTCGATGCGGTGGGACGCCGCTCGTCCGACGCAAAAGCGGCAGCCCTCCCCCGTGACTTCGTTGTTCATACAGCCATTGCGTCGAACTCGGCCGTCCATTGCGTGCGCCACGAGCGCTTGCGGTCGTCGTCCACCCAGCTGCGGTCAATTCCATTGAGCATCATCGTCCTCAAGTCACGGGCCACGTACCCGAAATGGCTGTACATCAGCTCCCACGTGCCTGCGGGGCT
>JAQGOC010000218.1 GCA_028293805.1 Gammaproteobacteria bacterium | reverse complement strand
GCCGCCTATACCATCGTCCCGGAGTCGGTCAGCGAACCGCTCAAATACTACGGCAACAATACCTGTTCCACCCGAAATCTCGTGGAGTGCTGTGTCGAGGCGGGCGTCCGGAATGTCGTCTTTTCCTCCACTGCCGCGGTTTATGGCGTACCGGCGGAGGGAATCGCCGCGGAAACCACCGCCACGGCTCCGATAAACCCCTACGGAACCTCGAAGCTCATGTCGGAATGGATGCTGCGGGACACTGCCGCTGCGACCGCCATGAAGTACGTGGCGCTACGCTATTTCAACGTCGCCGGCTCGGATACGGAATGCCGCGTGGGTCAGGCGACACCCAAAGCGACACTGCTGGTAAAAGTCGCCTGCGAGGCCGCGGTTGGTAAGCGCAGCCATGTCTCGATCTTCGGCACGGACTATCCGACGCCCGACGGCACGGGCATCCGGGACTACATCCATGTCCAGGACCTCGCGACGGCCCATCTGGATGCGCTCGAGTATCTCCGCAACGACGGTCCCTCCACCGTCCTGAACGTAGGCTACGGACACGGCTACAGCGTGCGGCAGGTGCTCGAAAGCGTCGAACGGGTTTCCGGGAAGCGGCTCACCATTCGAGAAGAACCCCGGCGCGCCGGCGACCCCCCCGCCCTGGTGGCGCGCGCCGACCGAATTCGCGCCGAGCTCGGCTGGCAGCCGCGGCTCGACGACCTCGACACGATCGTGAACACGGCCCTTAGATGGGAGCAGCGGCTGCTGCAGGCTCCGTGGTGACGTTCGCGCGGTAGAATGCGCTCTATGCATTGGGCACGCCCCAAGTCATTGAGCGGATTGATGCTCCTAGGTCTGGCACTGATTGCCGTGCCGCTGCTGGTCGCCATCCTTACCGCCGCGCTGCAGATTCGGTCCCTGGCCGATACCGGCCAGAAAATCGTCGTGGAAGGCGTGAATGCGGCTCGCGCCAGCCAGGACCTCTTCAGCCAGATCGCCTCGCTCGAGCGCACCGCCCGCCTTTATGACGTGCTCAATGATCCGAACCTGCTCGAACTCTATCGCCGTCAGGAGGCACGCCTTACCGTGACACACGACCAGCTCGACCTGCACGCGGCTCCCGAGGCCCGGGCCACGCTGCGGCAGCTGGGCGACCTGCAGAAATCCATTCGCCTCATGGTCCTCTCCATGCCCGCGGGGACCGGTGCGGCGAATATGTCGGCCCTCTCCCGGCACTTCACCGCGCTCAGTGGGCTCGTCGACAAGGTCGCCACGCAGAGCAACGCGCAGATCGACTCGGAAGTCGCCGCGCTCGAAGCCCAGACGCAGCGCGCCCGCGGGCGCCTGCTCTGGCAGGCCGCCCTGCTCGTGCCGCTCACGATCATTGCCATCTTCGCCCTCACCGTGGCGGTGGGCCGCCCGCTTCGACAGCTCGATCGCGCGATCAGCGAGCTCGGACAGGGCACCTTTTCGAACCAGATCGCGGTCTCAGGACCCCACGATCTGGAGCGCCTGGGCGGCCAGCTGGAGTGGCTGCGCCAGCGGCTGCTCGATCTCGCGCACGAGCGGAATCGGTTTCTGCGACACATGTCGCATGAACTGAAAACGCCCCTCGCCAACATCCGGGAAGGCACGGAGCTGCTGATGGACGGCGCCGTGGGCGAGCTCGACTCCAACCAGCGCGAGGTGGCCGCCATCCTTCGCGAGAACGGCATCAAACTGCAACGCATGATCGAAAACCTGTTGTCATTCAGTGCCTGGCAGACTTCGAGCGTCGGCCTCGACTCGAGCGAATTCCGCCTGCGCCCGGTGGTCAAGCAAGTGCTGGAGAACCAGCAGCTCACGCTGCTGTCGCAACGCGTGCGCCTCGACGTTCGGGTCGAGGACGTCACCCTCATCGCGGATCGCAGCAAGATCCGCCTGATACTCGAGAACCTGGTGTCCAACGCAGTCAAATACTCCCCCAAGGGAGGCACAATCCACCTGAAGGCACGCACTGTCGGGCCGCAGTTCGTGCTGGACGTCGCCGATAACGGCCCTGGCGTCCCGCAGGAGGACCGCGAGCACGTCTTCGAAGCCTTCTACACCGGACGTGCGGCCAAGAGCACGGCCGTGAAAGGCACCGGTATCGGCCTCTCGGTCGTCCTGGAGTTCGTTTCGGCTCATGGCGGGACGATCGAGATCATCGACGGCGAATACGCCGGAGCACACTTTCGCATCACCATGCCGATGAACGCCGCGAACGGCGACCGGCCGGTGGGCCTCGAAGCCAAGGCGCCTGCGCATGCCGCGTAAACAAGTTGCGGCGCGCTCTGCGGCGCTGACCGCTACGCTCGTGGCCACGCTGTTGGGGTCCGCCTGCGCGACCGACTTCTTTCCGCACGAGCACCCAACTCAAAACGCTCCGCCGGTGGTCAACAAGGCGGCGGCCACGTCCACCGTGCTGACCGATGATCTGCAGCTCCTGCAGAAGTTGGTGCAAGGCACGCCCTCGGAGCAGGCGGAAATAGCCGCGGCGGCGCAACGCGATTACGAGACGGCCCCCACCCCGAGCCGGCAGCTGCGTTTCGCCCTGATCCTGGCGACGCACGGCCATCCGGGGACCGACCTGCCACGGGCACAGCGGCTGCTGCGAGAGCTTATGGCAAGTCCCGAGATGCTGATGTCCAGCGAGCGTTCCCTGACATTCCTGGAACTGCAGCAAATCGACGACCATTTGACGCTGGAGGCAGAAAATCGCAGGCTGCAGTCCGACGCTGTACGCGCTGACAGGGATCGCCTGGCAACCGTGAATCGCCGTCTCCAACTGGAGACAGATGAAAACACACGGCTGCGCCGGGACCTCGAGGAGGCGCGTGCGAAGCTCGATGCGATCGCCAACATCGAGCGGTCGCTGAACGAGCGCAAACCCAGCAACGAAGGACGCCCACAGTGAACATTCCCGCGAGCATGTTGCAACCCGAGCAGCGAAGGACGACGACCTTGAACCAGATCGGAAAGCGCAAAGCGCGAATTCTCGTGGTCGACGACGATCCCGGGCTGCTGCGGCTGCTGACGATCCGCCTGCGCGCGGAGAATTATGACGTCGAGGCGGTTGAAAGCGGCGTGCTGGCGCTTGCGGCAGCAAGCCGCTTCCGTCCGGACCTGGTAATCACCGATCTGCGGATGGACCACATGGACGGCATCGGCCTCCTCAAGGAGCTGCAGAACCGCTGGCCGGGCCTGAAAGTCATCATCCTCACGGCCCACGGCACCATCCCCGACGCGGTGCAGGCGACGCAGATGGGCGCCTTCGGCTTCCTCACGAAGCCCGTCGACAAGCAGGAGTTGCTCGACCAGGTGCAAAAGGCCCTACGCATCTCCGGCTTCGGCGCCTCCGACGAAGACTGGCGCTCCGAGATCGTGACGCGTAGTTCCGTGATGGAAGAAAAGCTCGCGCAAGCTCACATGGTCGCCGGCACCGACGCCCGCGTGCTGATCACGGGCGAGAGCGGCACCGGCAAGGAGCTCCTGGCCCGCGCCATCCATAAAGCCAGTCCGCGCAAGAACAAGCCTTTCGTGGCGATCAACTGCAGCGCCATGGCCGAAAACCTCCTCGAGTCCGAGCTCTTCGGCCACGAGAAAGGCTCCTTCACCGGCGCCACCCGGGCCCACCGCGGCCTGTTCATGGCCGCCGACGGCGGCACCCTGATGCTCGATGAGATCGGCGACATGCCGATGCGCCTGCAGGTCAAGCTGCTGCGCGTCCTGCAGGAGAATGTCATCCGCCCGGTCGGCAGCACCGACGCCATTCCCGTCAACGTGCGCGTCGTCTCGGCCACGCACCGCGACCTGCAAAACCTGATGATCACCGCGCAGTTCCGCGAAGACCTCTACTACCGGCTCAACGTGGTCCACATCGAGATGCCGCCCCTGAACCGGCGTCGCGAGGACATTCCGCTGCTGGTCGCCCACTTCCTCGCCCAGATCGCAAAGGAAAGCGGCGTCCGCAAGATCTACGCGCCCGAAGCGGTCGAGCTGCTCGCCACCGCCGACTGGCCGGGCAACATCCGCCAACTGCAAAACGTGGTGCGGCAGAACGTGGCGCTGTCCCAAACCCCGATCATTCCGGTCGAGTTGGTGCAGCAATCCCTGGGCGGCGGCCCCGGCCGCCTGCCGTCCTTCGACGAAGCCCGCGACGAATTCACCCGCAGCTATCTGTCGCAGATCCTCCAGATCACGGGCGGCAACGTAAGCCAGGCCGCGCGCCTGGCGAAGCGCAATCGCACCGACTTCTATAAGCTCCTGGCGCGTCACCAGCTCACTCCTGAGGAGTTCAAGCAGCGGTAAGCGGCGCGCAAGGCAGACAGCGTGCGTGCCGAACGCCAATCGGCGCGCACGGTGCCGGATACGGCCGCGGGCGTCCGGCCGGCTCTCCAGGGTGCTACAACATCCCAATGCCCCGATACCACTCCGCCATCCTCCCCAACCCCTCTTCAAGGTCGACGCGCGGCACATAGCCCAACTCCCGCCGCGCCTTCCCCGACGAAAAGCCTCTATTGCGGGTGAAGAACGCGACGCGACGCGGATACAACGGCGGATCGATCCCCAGCGGCCGACACAGCGACTCCGTGATCCGTGCCGCCACCAGCACGGGCAGCAACGGAATGCGCCCCCGCGGCACCGCCACTCCCAACACCCGCGCCGTAGTCTTCACCAGCTCATTGAGATCCGTATACCGCGGCCCGGCCAATATATACGTCTCCCCCACCGCAGCAGGATTGGCCGCCCCCAACAGCATCCCCTCGACCACATCCTCAACGAACGTAAGGTGCTGGACCGTGGCCCCGCTGCCAATCATCCGAAACGTTCCATTCCTGACGGAACGAAACAACTTCAGAAAGCGCATCTCCCCCGGGCCGTAAATACCCACGGGCCGGACGATAGTCCCGGCCAGGCCCCGCCCGAACTGGGTTCGCACCCGCTCTTCCGCGCCGAGCTTCGAAAGTTCATAGATATCCTCGGCCAGCAGCGCCGCCGACTCATCCGCCGGCACTACCGCGCTGTCGTGCAACGCCGCCGTACTGCAATGAACGAACCGCCTCACCCCGGCCCGCGCCGCCGCCTCGGCAACGTGATGCGTCCCATCGACATTCACACTTTGATAAACCGCATCGCCACACTTCCCATCCCGATGGACAGCTGCAAGATGGAAAACGAAGTCGCACCCCGCTACCGCCCTCTGAACATCCAGCGGCCTCGTCAGATCCCCTCCAACGAGCTCCACTCCGGAGTCACCCGGGAACCGCACCTTCCCAGG
>JAQGOC010000198.1 GCA_028293805.1 Gammaproteobacteria bacterium | reverse complement strand
CACGCAAGGACTCAAATGGGCGCACCTCGACGTCGCGGGCATCGCCTACCAGGGCGGTGCGCAGAAGGGCAGCACGGGCAAGCCGACGCCGCTGCTCGCGGACTTTCTCATCCATCGCGCCGCGCTTTGATGCGTAATGGCGTGAGCCATGGCAGAAAGCGTAGACACATCCGGTTCTGCCGCCTCGAGCGGCGACGACTCATTGCCGCTCGCCGCGTCAGCGTCAAGCGGTAAGCCTGCCTCGCCGCACGGTGAAGCATCCCCGCCGACCGCGTCATCTGACGACGTGGCGGCTGCGCAGCGCGGCGCGTGGCAGGGACGCGTCGACTTCTACATCCTCGAAGGGCCTTCGGCGTCGGCGCGCCTGAAACTCGCTTGCAAGCTCGCCGAGAAGGCTTATCTCTCGTCTCAGAGCGTACTCGTGTGGCACACGGACCCTGCGGAGCTGAAAGCCTTCGACGACATGCTTTGGACGTTCAGCGACGGTAGCTTCGTTCCGCATGAGCCACTCACGGCCGCTGTCGCCCCTGATGCCCCGATACTGCTGAGCGCCGGAACGCCCCCGTCCGCAATGGTCGACATCATCATCAATCTCGCTCCTGATCTGCCCCCGTGCCTTTCTCATACGAGCCGTGTCGCCGAAATCATTGACGGCGACGACGCACGCCGGCGCGCTGGGCGCGCTCGCTTCAAGGCCTATCGCGAGCTGGGAGTGCAGCCCGCGTCACACAACATCCGTAGCGACTAGGTCCCGGCCGTGTGGGGGCTGCCGGTACCGCTATAATCGACCGACGTTCCCCCATACCGTTTGCCGTCAATGGATAAAGTCTACGCGCCGCACGAGCTCGAGCGGCGGATCTACGAGCGCTGGGAATCCCACGGGTGGTTCGCACCCCGCGGCGAGGGTGCACCCTATTGCATCGTAATTCCTCCGCCGAATGTGACCGGCACCTTGCACATGGGGCACGCGTTCCAGCACACGCTCATGGACGCCCTCACCCGCTATCACCGCATGCGCGGCGACGACACTCTGTGGCAACCGGGAACGGACCACGCGGGCATCGCGACGCAGATGGTGGTGGAACGCCAGCTCAACGCGGAGGGCCGCAAGCGCACGGACCTCACGCGCGAGGCCTTTCTCGAGCGAGTCTGGAAGTGGAAGGAGCAGTCGGGCGGCACGATCGCTTCGCAGATGCGCCGGCTCGGCGATTCTGTGGACTGGAGCCGTGATCGCTTCACCATGGACCCGCAGCTATCGCGCGCTGTGGTCGAAGCTTTCGTGCGCCTCCATGAAGAGGGCCTGATCTATCGCGGCAAGCGCCTGGTCAACTGGGACCCGGTCCTTCTCACCGCCCTTTCCGATCTCGAGGTCCAGAGTACGGAGGAAGAAGGACACCTCTGGCATCTGAGCTATCCCTTCGAAAACGGCTCCGGGCACGTCATCGTCGCCACCACACGTCCCGAGACGATGCTCGGCGACTCCGCCGTGGCCGTCAACCCCGATGACGAACGTTACCGGCACCTCATCGGCAAGAGCCTGCGTCTGCCCTTGACCGGCCGGCTGATCCCGATCATCGCTGACACGTACGTCGATCCCGCGTTCGGTTCGGGGTGCGTCAAGATCACGCCGGCGCATGACTTCAACGACTACGAGATAGGGCTGCGCCACGGGCTTGCGCAAATCAACATCTTCACGCCGCGTGCCGCGCTCAACGAGAACGTGCCCGAGCGCTTCCGCGGCCTCGACCGTTTCGAGGCACGCAAGCGCATTGTGGCCGAGCTCACTGACGCGGGCCTCGTCGCACGGGTCGATAAGCACAAGTTGACGGTCCCGCGCGGCGACCGCAGCGGCGCCGTGCTGGAGCCCTATCTCACCGACCAATGGTACGTAAAGATCGCGCCACTCGCCGAGCCGGCCATTGCTGCCGTCGAGCAGGGGCGCACCCGGTTCGTGCCCGAAAACTGGACAAAGACTTACTTCGAGTGGATGCGCAATATCAAGGACTGGTGCGTGAGCCGCCAGCTCTGGTGGGGCCATCGCATTCCCGCGTGGTACGACGAACAGGGCAAGCCTTATGTTGGCCGCGACGAGTCCGAAGTGCGCAGCAGGCACGGCCTTGCAGGCAACGTGACTTTGCGGCAGGACGAGGACGTTCTCGACACCTGGTTCTCCTCCGCGCTGTGGCCGTTCTCGACCCAGGGCTGGCCGGGCAAAACACCCGACCTGGCGAAGTTTTACCCGACCAGCGTGCTCGTCACCGGCTTCGACATCATCTTCTTCTGGGTCGCCCGGATGATGATGATGGGCCTGAAGTTCATGGGCGAGGTGCCATTCCGCGACGTCTACATCACCGGGCTCATCCTCGATGAGAATGGCGACAAGATGTCGAAGTCGAAAGGCAATGTCATCGATCCGTTGGATATCGTCGACGGCATCGAGCTCGAGCCGCTCATTGCAAAGCGCACCAGCGGCATGATGCAGCCGCAGCTGGCCTCCAAAGTCGAGAAGGCCACGCGTAAGCAATTCCCGGAGGGCATAGCTCCTCACGGGACCGACGCGCTGCGCTTCACTTTCGCGGCGCTCGCCTCGCCGAGCCGCGAGCTCCGCTTCGATCTGTCGCGTGTAGCGGGCTACCGCAACTTTTGCAACAAGCTATGGAACGCGGCACGTTTCGTTGCCATGTCGGCCGGCGATCCGGGCCCTGGTGCGAGCGTCGAGCGCTCCGCTGCGGCGAGCCAGCCTGCCGAGCTTTCCGTGGCGGATCGTTGGATCCGTTCGCGCTTCGGCCGGATGGTGGGCACGGTGGAAACCGCTTTCCGTGACTATCGTTTCGACTACGCGGCGACGGCTTTGTACGAGTTTACCTGGTACGAGTTCTGCGACTGGTATCTGGAGCTCACCAAGCCGGTATTGCAGGCATCGGGGCCGGAGAGTGCGTCGGAGGCAGCTAAGCGCGGCACGCGCCTGACGCTCGTCGGGATTCTCGAAGCGCTGCAGCGTGCGTTGCATCCGCTGATGCCATTCATTACGGAGGAGATCTGGCAACGCGCGGCGCCACTGGCCGGCCGGGCCGGGCCGACCGTCATGTTGGAACGTTATCCATCACCCGCGGACTTCCCTACTGACGAGCAGGCAGAGCGCGAGGTCGCGTGGCTCCAGGCGTTCATCCTGGCCGTGCGCCAGATTCGCGGAGAAATGAATATCGCTCCTTCCAAGCGCATCCCGGTGCTGCTCAAGGGCGCCTCCGTGAGGGACGAGGACTACGCCAACCGTCATCGCAGTTATCTGGAGCGCCTGGCCGGCATCGATACTCTGACAGTGCTCGATCCGGGCACGCAGGCGCCGCAGTCCGCCACCGCCCTCATCGGCGAGCTCACCGTCCTGGTGCCGATGGCGGGGCTCATCGACGCGGCGGCCGAAGCCGAGCGTCTCGGCAAACTCCTCGTCAAAGCCCAGCAGGAGCTCGCAAAGACCCGTGTCAAACTCTCGAACGAGAACTTCGTGCGCAATGCCCCGGCGGCCGTGGTAACGACCGAGCGCGAGCGTGAGGCAGATTTCGAACGACAGGTCACGAGCATCACGGCGCAGCTCGAGCGCGTGCGTGGGATGTTGAACGCGTGAACGCAGCGGCAGCAATCGAACCCGATGCCGTGGCATTGCAGCGTGCAGTGCAGACGCTGGAGACCATCATTCTCGGGAAGCCCGCTCAGGTGCGCTTGTGCCTCGCTTGCCTGCTGGCACGCGGACACCTGCTCATCGAGGACGTACCCGGAGTCGGAAAAACGACACTGGCTCACGCCCTCGCCCACGTGCTGGGGCTGGAGTGGCATCGTGTGCAGTTCACGAGCGATCTGCTGCCGGCCGATATCATCGGGGTGTCGGTCTTCGATCGCGCCAGCCAGCAGTTCCATTTTCGCCAGGGCCCGGTGTTTACGCAGCTTCTGCTCGCGGATGAAGTCAACCGCGCGAGCCCCCGGACGCAGAGCGCGTTGCTGGAGGCGATGGAAGAGCGCCAAGTGAGCGCGGACCTGACGACCTATCGGCTGCCGGATCCGTTCTTCGTCGTCGCGACCCAGAATCCCCACGAGCAGCTGGGCACCTACGACCTGCCCGAATCACAGCTCGACCGCTTTCTCATGCGCGTGACACTGGGGTATCCCGATGCCGCGCACGAACGCGAGCTCCTGCGCAGCGGCGAGCGACGCGATCTGTTGCCTCACATCGTGCCCGCCCTGAACGGCGCAGCCGTCGTGCGCATTCAGAGCGACGTTCGCACTGTTCACGTGTCCGATGCATTGTTGGATTACACGCAGGGGCTGATTGCACGCACACGCGATCGGTCGGACCTCAAGCTCGGCCTGTCACCGCGCGCCGGCCAGGGACTCATCCGTGCGGCGCAGGCGTGGGCCTATCTTGCAAATCGAAAGTCAGTGCTGCCAGAGGATATTCAGGCGGTACTGCCGTCGGTCGTGGCGCATCGGCTGGAGCGCCGCGAGTCCGCGGGCAGCGGCGACAGCCAGGGGATTGCTGTTGAGCTCATTCGGTCGATGCCCGTCCCGCTTTGAGGGAGCCACGACGGTGAGCTGTGCATGAGCTCTACCGCACCGACCCAGTGGCTCACTGCGCGCCGGCTAAAGAGCAGCCGCGCTCGCGATCCCGCTCAAAACTTCCGCGGGCGCCGTGAGCAGCACGAGCGCAATGACGCAGGCGATCAACATATGTCGGGTATGAGGGTTCAGATGCGGCAGATGCGGATGCATGTAGGGCACTCCCGAAGCTGCGATTCGTGACGACAGCATATCGCATGCGCAGCTGGCGGGAGGCATGGGGCTGAACATTCTTGCGGGCATACGCAGCTCCTCCCGCGCGCGGCTGAGGGCGTGGATCCGGCGCCGCCAAGGAGCCGACGCTCTGCCGCTGACGCTCGAGCGGCGGCGACTGTACATTCTGCCAACCCGCGCCGGACTGGGCTTCGGAGTGTTGTTGCTGTTCATGCTGCTCGCCGGCCTCAATTATGGCAGCAGCCTGGCGTTGTTTCTGACGTTCCTGCTGTGCGGCTTCGTGCTGGTCACCATGCATTTATGCCACCGGAATCTGCTCGGCACCTCGCTACGGACCGCCGCCGCAGCGCCGACGTTCGCCCATCGGACCGGCGTCCTGCATCTGATATTGGGAAACGCGGCACCGCTCTGGCGCTATCGAATCGAGTCGGGTGTGTCAGACCAACCTACACTCGCCGCGGATATCCCGGCGCGAGGCAGACAGGGCGTCGACCTTCCTGTTCCAGCGCCCGCACGCGGCCTCGTGCGGGTCGACCGGTTGCGCCTGACTACCACACACCCGTTCGGCCTGTTCCGCGCCTGGACCTGGGTGCATGCGCCAATCGACATGATCGTATATCCACGACCCTATGGAGCGCTCCCGATGCCCACCGAGAGGGGGCGCCAATCGGGCACGCGCTCCCGGGGGAATTCCGGCGCCGACGAGTGGCGGGGACTGCGGCCATTTCGCGATGGCGACTCGCCGCGCCAGGTGGACTGGAAGGCGTACGCTCGCGAAGCGCCGCTGCTGGTCAAGGAATACAGCGCCGCCGGCTCCGAGCTGCGGATTTTTGATTTTGGGCAGCTCGCAAACCTCAACACGGAGGCTCGCCTGGAGCAGCTCGCACGGTGGGTGCTCGACGCGGAGGCGCGCGGCGAGCGCTATGGACTCGAGTTACCTGGCGCTCAAATCCCGCCCGACAGGGGCACCGATCACCGGCATCGGTGTCTCGCGGCGCTGGCGCTTTACAACGATGGCGCTGCTGTTATCGGCAGCAACGTAGCCCACGGGGACAACATTGGCGAGCGCCGGGTCAATTAGCCGCGAGCCCCTACGACCGCTCGCCTGGGCCTCCGCGGCCCTTGGCTGCGGCGTCCTCCTGCACGCCGACCGCGTTCCGCCATGGGCATCCGGAATCGCGATCGCATTCATCCTATGGCGCCTCGCAGGCGCCGTACGCCCGGTAGGATTGCCTGGCGCCGTAGTTCGCACGCTCCTCGCAGTCCTTCTGGTGGCTGCTGTGTTCGCGCGTTTCCACACGCTCAATGGCCTGGGCCCGGGAACGTTGCTTCTCATTCTGATGTCGGCCATCAAACTGCTGGAAACCCGCACGCGGCGCGATCAGTACATCGCTGTCGGCGGCAGCCTGTTTCTGCTGCTGGCGGCCTGCCTCGACCGCCAGAGCCTCGTGAGGACGCCGCTGTATCTATTGCAGACGTGGTTGTGCTGTTCCGCCCTGGCGGTGATTGCCTACACTCCCGAGAGGAACCCGGCATTGCCGCCATCCGCTGCCGGCCCTGCGTCGGGCGCAGGAGTTTTCGACAGTCGCGCGGCCCTGCGGCTCGGCGCTCGGGCGCTCCTTTATGCGCTGCCTCTGGCAGTTGTGTTATTCGTGTTCTTTCCACGCCTGCCGGGCTCGTTCTGGGCCTTGCCTCGAGCGGAGGAAGCGCTGACCGGGCTCAGCGACACGATGAGTCCCGGCAGCATCTCGAAACTGACGTCCTCCTACGATATCGCCTTCCGCGCGCGGTTCGACGGCAGCCCGCCGCCGCCAGGGGAGCGTTATTGGCGCGGGCCGGTGCTTCATGACTTCGATGGCTACACGTGGCGGCGCCGGCGGGATTCTTTCTACCGGCAGCAGCCTCTCGAGTATCTCGGCGCTGCCTACCGCTATCACGTGTCGCTCGAGCCGAGCCAACAGCGGTGGTGGTTTTCACTCGACACCGTCGACCGGGCGCCCGATGCGAAGGTTTCCCTCGCCTACGACTATGAGCTGATCGCCGCCGAGCCGATCACCGAGACGACGAGTTACGACGCGACGTCGCATACGACGACCCGCTCGACGGAACCGCTTTCGAAACTGGCCCGACGAATCGACAGCGCGCTCCCTCCGGATCGCAACCCGCGCTCGAGGCAGCTCGCCCATGACATGCGTGGGCGCGTCGCGTCGGACGCGGCTTTCGTGGATGCCATCCTCGATTTCCTGCGGACTGGCGGGTTTGTGTACTCGCTCGATGCGCCGCTACTGGGATACGACTCGGTGGATGATTTTCTCTTCAGATCCCGAGTCGGTTTCTGCGGCCACTACGCCTCGGCGTTCGTCACGCTGATGCGAGCTGCCGGGGTGCCGGCACGCGTCGTAACGGGTTATCTGGGAGGGGAATGGAACGCCATAGGCGACTACTTCGTGATCCACCAGTCCGATGCACATTCATGGGCGGAAGTCTGGTTGGAGGGCCGCGGCTGGGCCCGAGTCGATCCGACGGCGGTCGTGGAGCCCGACCGGCTCAACAGAGGCATCATGGATCTGCTGCCCGATGCGGGCTCGAGGTCCGCCCGTCTCATGCGGTCGTCACCGTGGCTGACCCGCGCGCTGCAACGGTGGGATGCCGCCAATACCTGGTGGAACGATCACGTATTGAAGTTCGATTACCACTCGCAGCTCAACCTGCTGAGCCGCTTGGGTTTCCGCTCGCCGGATCTGCAGACTCTCGGCTGGGCATTCGTGGCGGGGCTGCTGGCCTGGTTATCGTGGGTTGCCTGGCAGGTCGGTCGCATGACACCCGGGCCGCGACCCGACCGCCTGGCGAGGGCTTACGCGCGGCTATGTAGGAAACTTGCGGCTGTCGGGCTGGCGCGGCTGCCGCATCACGGACCGATAGCTTATGCGGAGGCGGTGACCGAGATCCGCCCGGACGTCGCGCCACGCGTGCGCCCGTTACTGACGCGATACGCTGAACTGCGCTATGGAGGGCCGGCCGGCCCTTCGCATGCTACGGACGTCACTAGCTTCGAACGTGCGGTAGCCCGCCTCAGCGTGGGCAAGACGCCTCAACGACACAGGCGAACATGAGTCAGACAGGCTCCTCGTTCGTCGACTTGAACCCGATCCTCGTATGCGTCCCATCGCAGAATGGTTTGGTCGAGCTGCCGCCGCAGCGGCACAGTCTAGCCGTCACGACACGAGCTATCACGCGGCCCGTGCCGCTCGTGATCTCCAGGTTGCCGCGTACGGCCAGCGGCCCGTTCAGCTCAGGATCGATGGCGAGGATGCCATCCCGCACAGGCAGCATGTCGGTCTTGCCGCTCAGCGGCTCACCCGTTGCAGTGAAACCCACTTCGTGATGCGACCCGTCGCAGAAAGGCTTGTTCCTGGAGGCGCCGCATCGACACAGCGTCGCCCGAAATGCCTGCGGCTCGCCGTCAATCTGCAGCTGTCCGCGAAACGCATAAGGTCCCGCCTCGCGAACACCGGCTAGATTGACCGGCGGCGCAGTCTCATCGCGCACGCCGTCCAACCGGCGGTAGCGGATAGCGCCCGACGGACATGCGTGTGCGACTTCGACGACCCGCTGCACCTCCATGGCATCCGGGTGGATCCAAGGTCCCTGCACATTCGCGAGAAACACGTCAGGTGCGCCAGTAACGCAGAACCGCGCGTGGATGCAGCGCTTGGTCTCGAACGACAGCTCCATCTTTGTGCCAATGACCGTTTCGACTCCGTTCAGCACCGTCGGCGCAGGCGTACTGTTCGGATCATTTGCGGCCTGCGCGTCGTTTGCGGCCGGCGCTCTATTCGAGGCCTGCACACCGCCAGGGTTCTGCGCACCATTTGCAACAGCCGCAACATTCGGCGCGGTGGGGGATAGGTCGAAACCCTGACTCACCCGCTTCGCGAGAGAAGTAAGTTGGTGCGCTGCCGCCAGTGCCCGCGGATCACCACAAGTACGCAGCCCCTCGCCTGCTTCGGCAAGTTGCGCGAACCGCTCGACGAAGAATCGGCGGGCCGCACGGCCCGGAGGCAGCGGCGAGTTATCCCGAAGCGCGGTGAACGACATGCCCGCATGGCAATGCGGATTAGAAGGTCCGGCGGGCAACCGCGCAGCACGCTCAGCCAGCGGCACGACAGCGCGCATCAGACCGATGGCAAGATCGACCGAGAGCGCCTTCTCAGCGGAGGGCCCGCGCAATGCAAAAGCATAACCGAGAAGCCGCAACATCAAACCGTATGAGGCGTTCGCCAGATCGACAGCGTCGACGGCATCAGGGTTCTCGAGCCACACGCGCCCCTCTGGTCGCGGCGGGCGCCGCAACACCGGGTTCGTCGCGGCGGCAAACGCCGGTATGAACGCGGGATTCTTGGCGAGCAATGTCCGGAATTCATCCCGGATGGCCACGAACTTCTGGTAATGCGAGTCGGCCGAGTCGCTCGGCGCACCCTCCCCCTGCACGACGATGGCATCGAACGCCGCGATTGCGGTCTTCAAACAGATGACCGGCTTGGCACCCATCAGGTCGATCTCGTGCGGCGAGAGCTGCAAAGCCGGATCGCCAGCAAACGTGTCACGCTCGCCGTATCGCGCGACGAGCCCGCGCAATCCCTCGGACAGCGCGACGTAGAAGTCCCCGACCGTGTCGTAGTTGAGTCCCATCGGTGTCAGGCGCCGCTGGTTGCTGCCCCGGCTGTAATTGCGCTCGTACGCGAATCCTTCGCCATCCGCTTCCGCGCAACCACGCGGGCGCTCGAGAAAGACGAAGTGCTGCAAGGTCTCAGGCGTAAACGGCGCGAGCTTTACTACGATGCCGGCCGGCAGATAGCCGGGGTCGAGGGGAAAGTTAGTTCGTCCGAACCGCGGAGCGCCGCCGAGCGCCGCAGTGATATTCCAGACGGCGGCGAGATGGCCCATCTCCTCGATCGCGATGCCGATCAACCGGCGGCGCCAGCGCCCCACAGCCTCGGTCTCCTCGCGGTCGAGTCCGTCCGCTTCGCCGTCCTTGAGGCTGAACGCGGCGTAGAGATACGTGCACATGAGGTTGTGCTCGAGCTCCGCAGCCTCGTACAACCCATGCAGGACGGCCTCTCTGGTAATCAGCGACGCAGACTCCGTGCCAGTCATTCAGACCTCCCGGGAAACGAGACCCCGCAACGGCGTACGGGAGCTCTGTCTATGTCGCACAAAACCACCGGGCGCGCCACCCCCAATAGTCCGGGTGAGCGAGATCCAGCGGGCCACCCCGCTGGCGCCGCTGCGTCAGGTTTCGGGCCTCAGGCCGCGAGCTCCCGTGTCTCGCGAAAGGTGATATCCGGCCATCGCTCGAGGGTCAGCTCGAGGTTCACGCGCCCGGGCGCCAGGTAGACGAGTGCTCCGCTGTGATCGATGGCGAGATTGTCATAGGCCTTGGCACGAAATTCCTCGAGCTTCTTCCCGTCGGCAGCCGTGATCCAGCGGGCCGTGTAGACGTTCACGGCGTCGAACACACATTGCACGTTGTATTCGTCCTGCAGGCGAAACGCGACGACTTCGAACTGCAGCTGGCCGACCGCCCCGAGAATGAGATCGTTGTTGCGCAGCGGCTTGAACAGCTGCGTCGCGCCCTCTTCGCACAGCTGCGACAACCCTTTCTGCAGCGCCTTCATTTTCAGGGGATCCTTGAGCACCGCGCGGCGGAACAGCACAGGCGCGAAGTTGGGCACAACCGATAAGATCAGGCGCTCGACATCCGTGAACGTATCGCCGATGTTGATAGTGCCGTGATTGTGCAGGCCGATGATGTCGCCCGCGTACGCCTCTTCCGCCGCCGCCCGATCGGAGGCCATGAAGGTTAGAGCATCGGCGACGCGCACCTCTTTGCCGAGACGCGCGTGAAACAGCCGCATGCCGCGCGTGTATTTCCCGGAACACAGGCGCAGGAACGCAATACGGTCGCGATGCGCCGGATCCATGTTCGCCTGGATCTTGAACACGAAGCCCGTCGCCGCCGGGTCCGCCGGCTCCACGATGCGCTCGCGGGTTTCCCGCGGCAAAGGCCCGGGGGCATGCGTCGTAAAGGCTGCGAGCAGCTCTTCGACACCGAAGTTGTTGATGGCGGAGCCGAAGAACACGGGGGTCTGCCTGCCGGCGCGATACGCTTCAGGGTCGAACGGCTCGGTCGCCCCCTTGACGAGCTCGATCTCTTCATCGAACTGCCGGGCACCCTCGCCGAGAAATTCGCGCGCCGCATCGCTCGCGAGCCCGACGATCGTGCGGTTCTCGCCCACCCGCCCCTTCTCGCCGGCGGTATAGGCATAAATCTTGTCCTCGAGAAGATGATAGATGCCGCGCAACTCGCGCCCCATGCCGATCGGCCAGGTGAGCGGAGTCGTGCGGATGTTCAGGACTTTCTCGATCTCATCGAGGAGCTCGATAGGCGCCCGCCCGTCCCGATCCAGCTTGTTGATGAAAGTCATGATCGGCGTGTCGCGCAGGCGGCAGACCTCCATGAGCTTGATCGTGCGCTGTTCGACGCCCTTCGCGCAGTCGATGACCATCAAAGCCGAGTCGACCGCCGTGAGCGTGCGATACGTGTCTTCGGAGAAATCCTCATGCCCCGGCGTATCGAGCAGGTTCACGATCTTGTCCCGGTAAGGGAACTGCATGACCGAGGACGTGATGGAGATCCCGCGCTGCTGCTCGAGCCGCATCCAATCGGAGGTCGCATGGCGCGCTGCCTTACGGCCCTTCACGGTCCCGGCCATCTGAATGGCGCCGCCGAACAGCAGCAGTTTCTCCGTCAGGGTGGTCTTGCCCGCGTCGGGATGCGAAATAATCGCGAAGGTTCTCCTTCGGCTGATTTCCGCGACGCTCGTGTTGTCTGGCATGAGTCAAATTCTCTGCTGTGCACACAGTGAGGTGCACGTTTCAATGACGTACTTCGGTGTATCCCCGCGGGGAAGCTGCCCTTTGAGCGGGTGAGAGCGCTCTCCTGGCTGCCGGCTGCCGGCACCAGGGGCTCGAACCGGCCATTGTACTGCGCTGCGCCGGCAGGCGCCGGACAGCGTCAGGTCGTGCGGGTCCGCCGTCCGCGCAATGCGAGCTTCAATACGGCTGCGTCTTCTCGTCCGCCTACCGCTTGGTAATACCCGCGGCGCATGCCGACTTGTTCGAAGCCTAGGGAGAGATAGAGGCGGATGGCGGCAGTATTCGATGGCCGCACTTCGAGGAAGGCTTCGCTCATACCGGCCACCGCGCCGCGGTCGACCAGATAATCGAGCAGGCGCCTGCCTATGCCCTGGCAGCGGAAAGCTGAGTCTATGCAGAGATTGAGGATGTGAGCCTCGCCCGCTCCCACGCTCATGACGCCGTAACCGATGAGGCGATTCCCTGACATCACCACCCGGCAGACATAGCCGACCCGGAGGCAGTCCCGAAAGATCCCTTCGCTCCATGGAAACTGGTAGGAGGCCCTCTCGAGGGCGACGACGCCACCCACGTCCGTCTCGACCATGGGCCGGATCAAGACGTCGGGCGCGGACTCGAGAAGCTCAGGAGCGGTCGCCATCGTTACGTACGCCATCCGTCAGTTGCCGGAACACGCTGCGCGCAAACTTCAAGTCGTCCCACGCCTTACGCTTGTCGGCCGGTGTGCGCAGGAGGTACGCAGGATGATACGTCACAATGAGCGGTGTATTCAGCTCACCAAAGTGATGCACCTTCCCTCGCAGCCGGCCCAAGGGGACATCGGTGCTCAGCAGGTTCTGGGCCGCTATCCGTCCGACCGCGAGCATGAGGCGAGGTTGCAGCAGCTGGATCTGCCGCATCAGAAACGGGAGACAGGCGGCTACCTCGTCGGGCTTTGGATCCCGGTTGCCGGGGGGACGGCTCTTCAGCACGTTTGCAATGTAGACGTTAGTCCCACGGCTCAGCCCGATAGCTCGCAACATTGAGTCCAGGAGCTGCCCGCCACGCCCGACGAAGGGTTCGCCCCTGCGGTCTTCCTCAGCGCCTGGCGCTTCGCCGACCACCATCCAGTCGGTCCGTTGCGGGCCGACTCCGAGGACCCCCTGCGTGCGCGTCTTGTGAAGGCTGCATTTGGTGCAGCTCACCACTTCGGTACGCAGCGCCTCCCATCGAGCGGCAACGTCACCAGAGGCCGGTTCGAGGGGCCCTCGTGTGGCCGGAACCGCGCCCGCCGGAAATTCCGCATGCCCGCCTGATGGCGGCGTAGGCCTGTCCGCAACTGCGGCCTGCATCTCTGCGCCGTCGACGACCGCATGCACATCCGCGGCATCCACCACGGGCTGCACATCGGCCAGCGCGCCATCCCGCCGCCGGCGGACCCACACATCGACGCCGATCGCCTCGAGGTATTGATTACGCCGCTGCGGCTCCATCAGTCCTAGCCCACGCCCGCCGGGGCGCCACGCATCAAGCGTCGAATCCGGCGCCCGATCCAAAGCACCGGCGCCGACAGCGCGTAAGTGGCGAACATCGACAGCAGCATCGTGGACGGCTCGATCGCGATCAGCACGAAGAACAGCGGCACGAGCAGCATGTAGACGAATTTGATGCGGCGGTCGAGATCGAACTTCTTGAAGCTGGGATAGCTGAAGCCGCTCACCATGAGGGCGCCGGCACTGGCGGTGACCAGGAAAGCCCCGATGAGTCCCACCAGCCCAGGCTCGGGCCACGCACTGGCAAACCAGATGAACGCCGCCACGATCGCCGCCGCGGACGGGCTGGGAAGTC
>JAQGOC010000131.1 GCA_028293805.1 Gammaproteobacteria bacterium | reverse complement strand
CATGCGGTATCGTCAGCGCCGGTTCGTGACCTTTCCCTTTCCCTGCCGCCTGCCGCCCGCATGGTTTGCGAGCCGGCTTCCGAGTCTGCGAAAAGCCGAATCGTTCCCGACCAGGTGGCAGCATGCGCACCGACGATTCAACCGATCGTAGGTCAGCATTCCTGCTGGTAGTGTTTCGGAAAATCGCCCCACCCGTGACTCAGCCGTCCGTACAGGCTTTTTCCGTATCAGGAGTTTGATTGCATGACGAAGATCTATGTCGGAAACCTCCCGTTTTCGGCCACCGACAATGAAATCCGCGAACTGTTTGCGCAGCACGGCACCGTCGAGTCAGTGAGCCTCATCACCGACCGCGACACCGGCCGGCCCCGCGGCTTCGGCTTCGTTGAGATGTCTCGCGCCGATGCGTCGCGCGCGATTCAGAACCTCAACGGGAAGGAAGTCGGCGGACGCCCGCTGCGGGTCAACGAGGCCCAGGAGCGCACCGGGGGCGGTGGTGGTGGCGGCGGCGGCAACCGCGGCGGTGGCGGCGGCGCCCCGAAGCGCTGGTAAGCTTTCAACCGGGACGATTGGGCCGGCCGACTTTGCGGCACGCAAAGACGGCCGGCCCTTTTTATTGCACGGCCATATCATTGCGCCAGCGGACCCACGGCGCAGCGGATGGCGAGCTGGAGCTGCGTCTGCGTGGCTAGTGGAGCGCTTCCGAGATACTCCGCGCGGTTGTACGAATTGCTGAGTACGTGCAGCCACTCGAGCGTATAGCGCCACCGGGGCCCGGATTGATACACGTAGGCCGCCGTCCACGCGTGCCCCTTCTGCAGACCATCGCTTTCGACTTCAAAGCCGTCGTAGCGGACGCTGAGCAGGTGACTGCCGAGACGCTTCGACAGCAACGCGAAACGCGCCCTGAACGGCCATTTCAAAGTCATGCTCTGGGGCTCGATATCGGTCTCGCCCTCGAGCCATTGGAGAATGGCCGTCCAGCCGTTCTGGCCTTCGACACGCAGGCCCGCGCTGTTGAAGCGCGTCCTCCACGCGATGACGTGGGCTACCGCATCGCGAGCGGCGGGGTCGGCGTTGTTGTCGTACCGTAGAAAGCGCAAGACGACACGATCGAGGTAACGGGCTTCCACCCCCGCGTAAACCCCGGCCCGTCCGTCGATCTCGCGGAACGGCTCCGCCGCAAACAGGGGAGCCACGCCGGGTCGGCCCATTCGGCCACCCAGCAGGCTTTGCCGGTCGGTCAGGGTGAAGCCCCCGGCGGCGACAGCGACCCCGGCGGGATCGTTCCAACCAAATACACCGCCGGTCAGTCCGAGGTCGAACCCATGGCCGGCGCGCGTTCCCAACCAGTCCAGTTGCGTTTCGACGCCGAGAGTCCGCAACTCCTCGCCCAGCCAGCTGTTGATCGCCGAGTAGGACAGGGTATAGGGCGACTCCCACCCCGACGTGCGGTTTTCGAGCGAGATTGGCGCATGGAACGCGCCGGCTTTGACGCGCAACCGGTATCCCGAGAAGGGGTATGGGCGGAATTCCAGATATCCTTCGGTCAAACCCACGGGGATCCTGTCATGGTCTCCCCATGAGGAGGCATCGAGGCGCAACGTCCAGACCTCACCCAGGTTTTGCGAGACGGCGAAGCGCGCCCGTCCCAGTCGCAGCCCCGACTGATCCGAACCGAAACGCGTCGCTCCCAGCCCTCCATCGATGAACGGCTTGCCGCCATCAGAGCTCAACAGCCGCGCATCGACATCCAACTCCCACTGCGTGGCTTGCGATGCCTTGGCACCGGATAGTGCGACCACGGCCGCCAGGGCGGCGAGTGCGCCTGAACGCGTGCGCCTCCAAAGTGGTGCGGATTCAGCTTTCATGGGCGGCTCAGTAACTGTCCCAGGAGTGCGGCCGCCCCTCCAGAGGCGCCGGCTTCAACGTCTTGAGCAGGCGCAGTGTCAGGTTTCCACCATTCGGCTCGTCGACCGTGACGTTGCGCTCCAGGTCCTTGGCTTCGTCGCGGATCCGCGGATGCCAGATCGAAACATGGTAGCCACCCCGCGGCACCTCGGCCGACCATGAGCCCGTCGCGTCGGTGCGGCCGAAGAACGGCGCATCGGTCACCAGCACGTACGCGAGCATTTCGTCGTGGATGTTGCATCCCATGGTGATCACTCCGGGCTGCTCGAAGCGCACCGGCGCGTAGGGCTTGCCGCGGTACAGCGGCAGCTGGAAGCGCTTGGCGGGTGAAAACGAGTAGATCTGGTGGCTGACGGAGTCGCTGTTCGGGAATTCGACCGTGGAATTGACCGGGATGACCAACAGGTCCGGTGCGAAGGCCCGGTCGACCTGGTCCATGACGGCAGCGACGGAAGGGGCCGGATGGGCCGGAGCGCCGTCAGGGTGCACCGTGACCACGGCGCCGGCCAGCGAATGACCATTCGGCAGCTGCACGGTGATCGCCAGCGTCGCTGCAAAGGCCGCGCTTCCCGCGCAAAACCCCACCAGTAGTCCCAGAACGGCTCGCGAAAACCCCGCCGGCAGCGCCTCGGGACCCCGGGTCAGGGCACCGCCGCACCGCTTTGCGAGGCCACAGCCCGCCTGCGCCGGACGCGATTGCTGTGAAAAGTGAGCACTTTGACGTGCGTGAGGTCTCATTCCTGCGCTCGAATTCTCGCGGTGGGCGCCCTGGGATGCCTACGATGGCGGGTGCATTCGAACTTATTTCATGGGTAGTTTCCGCAAACGGCTTCTCGTGCTGATCATCGGGCTCGTGATCGTCACGCAGACTGTGACGCTGGCCGCAGTGCTTGCGAGCACGGCGCATAACGTCGAGGCCCGCGCTGCCGAGCAGCTGCGTGCCGGCAGCTCCTTCGTGCAGCAGCTCATCCGGTTCCGCGCCGGGCAGCTCGCGAACGGCGTCGCGGTGTTGGCTGCCGATTTCGGGTTCCGGGAGGCAGTCGCGAGCGGCGATGTTCCCACGATCCTGTCCGCGGCCAGGAACAACGCCCAGCGCATCGGGGCGGACATTGTCCTGCTACTCGATCCGCGCGGCGGTCTGCTGGCCTCCACGGCCCCGGAGGCGCTCGACGGCGACACTTCGCTGGAAAATCTCCTTCGGGACACCAATGGTCCCCGCGACCAGCCGAGCTTCATGGTGTTCGGCCGGCTCACCTACCAGTTCTTCCTCGCCCCGGTGCGCGCTCCAGAGACGATCGCGTGGGTCGCGATGGGCTTTGTGGTGGACGATTCCCTCGCGCAGAAAATCCGCGATCTCGCCGGTTCGCAGGTGACGCTGGTTGCCCATGGCCGCGACGGTGTGCGGCACATCGCCTCGACGCTCCCGGTCATGCAGCGCAGCCTCGCCGCCGTTCCCATGCCGGCGCCGGGAGAGCCAGCTGAAGCGCCGCACGTGCTGCAACTTGCCCACACGGAGTATCTGAGCTTCTCGCAGCGCCTCGAGGCCCGCGGCGATCCCATCGAAGTCATTCTTTTCAAGCCGATGCACGAAGTGCTGACGCCCTATCGGGATCTGCGCGATGCGCTGTTGCTCATAGACGGCATCACTCTCGCGCTGGCCGCGGCAGTCGGCGCTCTCCTCGGAAGAAGCGCTACACGTCCCATCGGCGAGCTCGTTCTGGCCGCCAAGCGCATTCAGGAAGGGCGCTACGACACGGCGGTGGAAGTGTCCGGGGGCGCCGAGTTCCGCAGCCTCGCCGCCACGTTCAACGCCATGCAGAAAAACATCGCGGAACGCGAAGCGGACATCACCCACCACGCCTACCATGACTCCCTGACCGAGCTGCCCAATCGTGCTCTGGCCGAGCGTCGGCTGGAGGATCTGGTGAGCCGTGCGGAGCCGCCCGCCTGCTTCGCCCTGATCCTCATCGACATGCGTAACGTGCATGAAATCAACGCCTCTCTCGGACATCACGTTGGCGATGAGGTGTTGCGAGAGGCGTCACGACGACTTCGACAGAACGCTCACGCTGATGACATCGTCGCGCGCCTGGGCGAGAGTCAGTTCCTGGTCGTCGCGCAGAACTGTTCGCTGGAACGCTCGCCGCTGTACGCTGATCAACTCACGGGCGTGATCCGTACCGGCTTTCACCTTTCCGGTGTAAGTCTCGATCTGCACGTCACCTGTGGTGTTTGTGTATATCCCGATCATGGCGATACGGCAGGCAAGTTGCTGCGCCGCGTGCAGATAGCGCTCGAAGATTCCACGGATTCCCGGACACGGGCCGCGATCTACCGTCCGGGAAGAGACGAAGAGCATCGACGCAGGATGACTCTCATAACCGATCTGCGCGGCGCCATCGATCGGGACAGTCTCACACTCATGTACCAGCCGAAGGTCACGATGGCGACGCGCTCGGTGAAGAGCGTCGAAGCCCTGGTCCGCTGGCATCACCC
>JAQGOC010000116.1 GCA_028293805.1 Gammaproteobacteria bacterium | reverse complement strand
TGGAGGAAGCCGACGTCGTCATCGAAGCGATCTTCGAGAACCTCGAGGCCAAGCAGGAGCTGTACGCGCGCCTGGAGCCGCGCATGAAACCCACCGCGATTCTGGCGACCAACACCTCGAGCCTCATGTTGGAGCCGCTCGCCGCCCGGCTGGCGCGGCCCGAGCGGCTCGTGGGGCTGCACTTCTTCAATCCGGTCGCGCAGATGCAGCTCATCGAGATAGTGCAATCGGCCCGTACGCAGCCCGCTGTTGCGCAGACCGCCATGGCTTTCGCCCGCCGATTGGACAAGCTGCCCGTGCCCTGTCGCAGTGCTCCCGGGTTCATTGTCAACCGTGTGCTCATGCCATACCTGCACGAGGCGATGTTCGCCGCCCAGGAAGGCGTACCGCTCGCGGTCATAGACAAGGCCGCCGTGGATTTCGGCATGCCGATGGGGCCGATCGAGCTGGCTGACGTCGTTGGCCTGGATGTTGCGGCTCATGTCGGTGAGATCGTCGCCGTAGAGCTCGGGCGCCCTGCTCCGGACCTCGCGCGGCTGCGCGAGCTCATCGCGGCGAATAAGCTTGGCCGCAAGAGTGGCGAAGGGTTCTACGTCTGGAAGGACGGCAAGCCCGTCAAGCCGCTGAGCGCCGGGACCGCGGCACCCTCCGATCTCATCGACCGGCTGATTCTCGTGCTCGTGAACGAGTGCACGGCGTGCCTGCGCGAGCACGTTGTTGACGAGCCGGACCTGATCGATGCCGCCGTGATTTTTGGTACGGGTTTTGCGCCCTTCCGCGGTGGTCCCCTGGCCTACGCGCGCAGCCGCGGCGTCGCCGCGGTCGTGACGCGCCTCGAGGAGCTTGCGGCACGGTACGGCGTCCGATTTCAGCCGGATTCCGGCTGGCCCCTCGTCACCACCGGCCTGAAACCGTGAACGGCATTTCAGGTGCGCCCAAAGCCTTGTGATACCATCAAACATAATTTGCGACGCACCACATTTGGTCCCATTGCGTCAGGCTTGCCGAAATGCTTGAAGAGCGCGAGGCCAGCGTTCAACTGCTCAAGACGCTCGCGCCCCTCGACGGATTGAAGCGCGACAACATCGCCGCGCTCGCCAAGAAAGTCACCATTCGCACGATGCCCTCGGGGCGCACGCTCTTCAAAGAAGGCGACACCGACAAACGCACCGTCTGGCTGGTATCCGGAATGCTCGAGGTCAGTGAAGCCGGCCGTACCGTTGCGATGATCCGTGGCGGTACTCGCGAAGCCCGTACCCCGCTCTATCCGCAGATTCCCCGGCGCACGACGGCCCGGGCCGTGGAAGAAATCAGCTATCTCTCGATCGACAGCGAGCTGCTCGACGTCATGATCACCTGGGATCAGACGGGCACGTATGAAGTCTCGGAGCTGCAGTCGCAACTCGAAGGCAGCGGCGGCGACGACTGGATGACGACGCTGCTGCAGACGAAGGCGTTTCATCGCATTCCACCCGCCAACATACAGGCGATCTTTCTGCGCCTGGAACGTATACCTTGCCGCACCGGCGAAGTGATCATCAAGCAAGGCGACGAGGGCGACTATTTCTACGTCATCGTGAGCGGCAAGTGCATCGTCACGCGCGAAACGCCGCTCAACCGGGACGGCATCAAGCTCGCCGAGCTCGGTGTCGGCGACACGTTCGGGGAAGAGGCGTTGATCGCTGAAGCCAAGCGGAATGCGACGGTCACGATGATGACCGACGGCGTGCTCATGCGCCTCAATAAGAAGGACTTCCGCGAGCTCATGAACGAGCCCCTGCTGCAGTGGGTGAACCACGAGCAGGCGAAAGACATCGTCGCCAAAGGCGGCCGCTGGCTCGACGTGAGACTGCCGAGCGAGCACCAGAATCTTTCCATCGACGGCGCGCTCAACATCCCGCTGTACTTCATCCGCCTGAAGCTTTCCGCCCTCGATCGCAACATTCCATACGTGGTGTATTGCGATACCGGGCGCCGCAGCTCGGCAGCGGCTTATATCCTCGTGGAGCGCGGCTTCGACGCCTACGTCCTCACGGGCGGTCTCACCAACAGTGGCGCGGCTCTGCGCAGGTCGGCGTAGGCGGCCTGCGCAGAGAGCTCCTGGAGAGCCAGGCAGGCCATCCACAGGCCTGCCCCTACATGGTGTGAGTGGCTTTGTCGCCGGAGAGCGCACCGGCGAGGTAGGTCTCGATCTTTTTCTGCGTCTGCCCGCGGTCCTGGTCGCTGAACTGCACGCCGATGCCGGCCGTGCGTTTGCCCTGCGCGCCTTTGGGGGTCACCCAGATGACGCGCCCCGCGACGGGCAGCTTCTCGTCCTCGCCCATGAGGTTGAGGAGCATGAATACTTCATCACCGAGGCGGTAATTGCTGTTCGTGGGAATGAAGAGGCCGCCGTTCCTCACGAACGGCATGTACGCCAGATACAAGGCACTTTTGTCCTTGATCGTCAGCGTCAACAGACCTGGCTTGTTCCCGCCCGCTCTCACGTTCTTACCCTCATACCCGGTGCTCGCGGGCAGCAATTCATCTTCGCCCAAAGGATGGGGGCGCCCCGGCCGTGCCCTTGCCCGGAGGCGCCACGGCTCCGCCGGAAGGCCTGAAGCGCCTCAACAGGGTCTCCAACGCCAATCCCCGATTAATCGGCGTTTCGAGCGCTGACTTGAGCTCGCGCACCCCGTCCACCAGCTCGAAGAGTTGGCCCATATTCAAGACTGCATTGGCCCCTGGCAAGTGGGCGGCAGCGCGCAGTTTTGTAAAAAAGCCCTCACCCTCGTGGTGACCCCGGATCCGTTCCGTGAGCCAATTCTCAATGCACCGCAGGCGCAAGGGGAGTTCCGCGCGCACCCACCGCTCGGCGATCGCCACCGGATCGGCGGTCCCCGCCATCACCTCGTCCAGGGCCCGACGTACTTCCGCTCCAACCTGCACCACGGCTGCGGGATCGACCTCGGCAGCGAGCATAGGAGCCTCGCCTAGCGTATCCAGCACCGCGTTCCAGTCGCCCGTGCCCCGCGTCGCCTCCAGCCACGATACGGCTTCAGCGCGCCCGGGGGCCCGCAACCGCACACGTTGACACCTGCTGAGTATCGTTGCAGGCAAGCGCGACGGCTGGGTTACCACCAGCATCAAAAGAGTCCGTTGCGGAGGCTCCTCAAGAGTCTTCAGCAAGGCATTGGCCGCAAAGCGATTGAGCGCATCCGCCGGTGTGAGGATGGCGACCTTGTAGCCGCCCTGGTGACTCGTCAGGGCCAGTTCTTCGGATAGCTCGCGTACCTGCTCGATGCGAATCTGGCGCGATTCCTCTATTGGCTGCAGGACGACCAGGTCGGGATGCTGTGCCGTCACGACCCCGTGGCAGCCCAGACAGCTGCCGCAAGGCCCGTCCGTCCCCCCCCGGCAGAGCACCAGCTGCGCAATCCACTTCGCGAGCCAGTCGCCCCCCGCGCCCGGCGCTTCATGAAGCAGCAGCCCATGCGGCAGCCGGCCCGCCGCATGGGCTGCGGCCAAGGTGGCCATTTCAGCGCTGATCCAGGATGGGGTCACTGTTAAATCAATGGTTTGAAACGCATTTATCGAACGATTCTAAAGCGCCGGGGGCGCAGACTCTAAGCCGGCGGCGAGTAAAGATCCTCCAGCACGCGCACGACCTGCGCCTCCACGGCCGCGAGCTCCGCGGCGGCATCGATAACTCGGATTCTACGGGCGTCGTGGCGCGCAAGCTCGAGATATCCGGCGCGCACCTTATCGAAGAACGCTTCCGCCTCCGCTTCGAAGCGATCCGCCGCAACGCCCGAGCGACGCCGGGCGCGCGCAAGGCCGACCGCGGGAGGCAAATCAAGCAGCAGCGTGCAATCGGGCACAAGGTCCGCATGCACTGCCGAGGCGAGTCCCTCGATCCATTGGGCGTCCACGCCCCGCCCGCTTCCCTGGTAGGCGCGGGTGGCGTCTGTGAAGCGATCACAAACGACCCACTCGCCCCGCGCCAGCGACGGGCGAATCAGGTTCTCCACGTGAATGCCGCGCGCGGAGAACATGAGCAGGGTCTCCGTCACCGCAGAAAGGCGCTCGTCACCACGCTCCAGAACCACTCTTCGGACGCGCTCGGCCAAGGGGGTGCCGCCAGGCTCGCGCGTCAGACGGACCGGTATTGCGCGAGCCTCCAGCCAATCGCACACGATGCGCGCAACGGTCGACTTCCCCGCACCTTCGATTCCTTCGAGGGTAATGAAGCGCGCCGCGCTCATCGGGCCCCGTGCGCGACCGGTGCTCCGGCACCCTGATGTCTCAGCCGTGTCAGGTACTCTTTCACCGCCGCATTATGCTCTTCGAGCGTCTTCGAGAAATGATGAGCGCCATCGCCCGCGCCGGTGGCGACAAAAAAGAGCTCTCCGTTCTCCTGCGGATGCATCGCCGCCAGGACGGACTCGCGGCCCGGCAAGGCGATCGGGGTTGGCGGCAGGCCACTGCGCGTATACGTGTTGTACGGGGTATCGGTGACGAGGTCCCGGGTGCGGATATCGCCGTCATAGCTCTCGCCGAGGCCATAGATCACGGTCGGATCCGACTGCAACCGCATTCCCTTGCGCAGCCGGCTCACAAACACTCCGGCGATGCGGGGGCGCTCCGTCGCCAGTCCAGTCTCCTTCTCGACTATCGAAGCCAGAACGAGTGCCTGGTACGCAGTGTCGAATGGGAGGTTGGGACTGCGCTGCTGCCATGCTGTATCGACGAGCCGCTGCATGGAGCTGTAGGCGAGGGCCAGTATCTCCAGGTCCGTCGTCTTCGCCGCAAAACGATAGGTATCCGGGAAGAAACGGCCTTCTGCGCTCTCCCCGGCGTGCCCCAGAGCGGCCATCACCTCCGCAGAGCTCTTGTTAGCCAGAGTGTGTGTCACCGCGGCATGATGTTCGAGTCCGTGGCGAAAGTCGGCGAACGTCGATCCCTCGATCACCGTGAGCTGCTCCAGGACCACACGTCCTTGCTCGAATAGCTCGATGATCTGCGCGGCGCTGGCCCGCGCCGGAATCTCGTACATCCCGACTTCCACGCGAGGCCGGCGGCGCTGAAGGCGCAGATACAACTCGACCGCGCGAACGTTCGTCAGCGCGCCCTGCGCCGCAAGTTGAGTGAGAACGCCGCGAACACTGGCGCCCTGCTCGACTTGAATGCGGACGGGCGCTTGCGCAGGACCCGGTGCGTAAAACTCGTATTGCAGCCAGTAATATCCACCGGCGAGCGCGCCCGCGAGCAGCAGGATGAGCACCAGTATCGTCGCAAACGCGCGGCCGCGCGCTCCGCTGATCACGATGCTGTCCGGCAATTTATGCATCGGCGGGCTCCTCGAGCAGCGGAGCGATGAGCTCTTGCAGCCGGCGCGTGATCGGCCCCGGTGGCATGCGGCGTCCATCGAGCGTGCGCACCGGCCAGATGCCGATTCTCGCGTTCGTCAGGAACAACTCGTCGGCACTCCGCAAATCCTCGGCAGTCAACACGTCCTCCTGCACTGGAACGCCGGCGGTCGCTGCTTCATGCAGGACTACACGTCGCATGATGCCCGCAACACCGCAAAGATCGATCCGCGGAGTACTCAGGCGCGATCCTGCCACGATAAACACGTTGCTCATGGTGCCCGAAACCAGCCTGCCGGAGCTGCTGAACAGGAGTGCTTCCGAGATATCGGGATCGGTCCACTCCCGGCGCGCGAGGACTTGCTCCAGCCGGTTGCAATGCTTTAGTCCCGCGAGCGCCGGGTTTTCGCCGAGCCGCATCGCGGCCGTCCGAACCTGGACGCCATCCTGCGACCCTGACGGAGTTTCATGCGGCCAGGCGTAACGAAAAGTGATCCGCGTCGCCTTCTCGCGCCCGGTGACTCCGTAGCCGCGCGCGAGAGCGGTTCCCCGCGACAGCAGCACTTTGACGATTGCGCTGTCGACTTCCCCGGCCAGCGCCCGAACCTCACTCCGGATCGCATCGAGGTTGCCCGGATCGATGCCCAGTCGTGTGCAACCGAGCTCGAGCCGCTCGAGATGCAGCGACAGGAAGCGCGGCACGCCGCCGCGGCAGGCAATGGTCTCGAACAACCCATCCCCGAAGTGCAATGCCCGATCAAGAGGTGAAACCTGTTGAGCGGGAACGCCGTTCAACAGCACGATTTGCGGGTCAGAGGAACGCTCACGCGCCACGGGCAATCTCGAATGCCGCAAGCAGGCCACGGGCCTTGGCTCGCGTCTCCTCCAGCTCACGCTGCGGGTCGGAGTCCGCCACGATGCCGGCGCCCGCTCGGAACTCGATCTGCCGCCCCATCAGGGTCATCGTACGGATCAGGATATTGAGATCCATCGTTCCGTTGCGGTTGAGATAACCCAGAGAGCCGGTGTAGGCGCCGCGGCCGACCCCTTCCAGCTCCGCAATGATCTGCATGCAGCGGAATTTCGGGCATCCCGTGATCGTGCCACCCGGGAACACTGCGCGCAGAGCTTCGAGAGGCGTGACATCAGGACGCAACAGTCCGCTGACGTTGGAGACGATGTGATGGACGTGGGCGTAGGACTCGATCGTCATGAGCTCATCCACCTCAACGGTCCCGGGCTCGCACACTCGGCCAAGGTCATTGCGCTCGAG